>JAZGDQ010000275.1:0-5795 GCA_036477985.1 bacterium | reverse complement strand
AGGGTGCAGCCGCCGAGGGCGACGTGGTCCCCGTCGGAGACGAAGCGGCAGGCCTCCTCGAGGGAGACCACCTTCTCGTGCAGGCTGCGGTCCCGCGCCTCGGTGCGCTCCCGAAGCTCGGAGTAGGATAGCGTCACGGCGCGCTCTCTTGCGGAAAAGGGTGATTGGGTGAAAACCGATCCGCCCGGTGCGGCGGCCTTCCCCGTATGACTCCTGTATGAGGGAAATTAAGCGTTCGCGGCCCGGTTCGCAACGGCGAATAACATATCCCTATCATTGATAAATTTAATGGATCGCGTATGATCTCCCGGATCGGCGGCTCGCCCGGATTCCCCGGCCGCGGCATGGCGGCCGCCCCTGGGGATTTGGGAGTTGCTGAGTAAATAATTGAATTTAAACGTTTTAAAAATATTTCTCGCCTGGATTCCCCGCGCCCCGGGAGGCCCCGCCGCCATGATGAACCTCCGGCAGCTCGAGTACTTCTATTATGTGGCGAAATACGAAGGGTTCACCCAGGCGGCCCGGCGGGTGCCTTTCCCCATCCAGCAGCCGGCCCTCAGCATCCGGGTGAAGGCCCTCGAAGAGAGTTTGCGCCTCAAACTCTACCAGATCGTCGGGCGCAGGTTCCAACTCACCCCGAGCGGCGAGTACCTCTACCAGGCCCTGATGCCCTTCTTCGAATCGCTCGATTCGGTCGAGCGCGACCTCAAGGGGGAGGCCCACGGCCGTCTCGTCGTGGCCGAGGCGGCGCCCATGCTCATCCTCAACAGGCGCCGCAGCGCCCTCGTCACCTTCCGCCGGCGCTATCCGGGCGTTCAGCTCTCCATCCTGGAGAGGAGCTGGACGGATCTTCTCGAGAGCGTCTCGGCGGGGGAGGTGGACCTCGCCTTCGGCTCCGCCCCCGAGCTGCGCGGAAGCCTCTCCTTCGAGGAGTGGGCCGAGGCGGGCTACCTCCTCCTCTGCCCGGCCCGCCATCCTCTCTTGCGGAACCCCGAGATCTCCCTCGCCGACCTCGCCGCGCACCCCCTCGTCCTCCTCGAGGGGAGGACCGCCGACAGGCGGCACATCGAGGACACCTTCTCGCGCGCGAACGCACCGATCGAGGTCGCCCTCGAGACCTCCTCCTACGCCCTCATCAACGAGGCCGTCGCGCGCGGGGTCGGCGTCGCCGTGGTGAACGCCCTTTGGCCCCGGCCCGGGGGGAGGGTCCGCTGGCGCGAGGTCGACGTCACCCGCCTCTTCGGGAAGAAGCGCATCGGCCTCTTCCGCCGGACGGACAAGTACCTCCCCCCCTACGCCCTCGAATATCTGGCCCTTCTGCGCGGGAGCCTCTCCTCCCCGGAGGGAGGCGGGGGCCCGGAGAGAGGCGGGGAAAAACCCGCCCGCGCATCCCTCTAGGGGGGATCGGGGAGGCGGATCATCTTCCCCGGGTTCATGATGTTCATCGGATCGAGGGCCTGCTTGATCGCGCGCATCATGGCGAGGGCCTCGCCGTGCTCCTCCTCGAGGAAGTCCATCTTCCCGGTTCCGACACCGTGCTCGCCCGTGCAGGTGCCCTCGGCCGCGAGCGCCCGGCGCACCATCCGGTGGTTGAGCGCGTGGGCCTTCTCGCGCTCCTCCTCCGAGTCGGGGTCGAGCAGGATGGCGGAGTGGAAGTTGCCGTCCCCCACGTGGCCCAGTATCGGCGCGATGAGCCCGGAGTCCTCCAGGTCGATGCGGGTCTCCTCGATAACCTCGGTGAGGCGGGAGATGGGCACGCACACGTCGGTCGTGATCGCCTTCGCCCCCGGTCGCAGGGCCAGGCAGGCGAGGAAGGCGGTGTGGCGCGCCTCCCAGAGGCGGTTGCGCTCCTCGGTCTTGGTGGCCCACTGGAAGTCCCCCCCCTCGTGGAGGCGGGCGATCTCCTCCGCCGTGCACGCCTGCTCGTCCACCCCCTCGGCGCTCCCGTGGAACTCGAAGAAGAGGGTGGGCTGCTCCGCGTAGGCGAGGCCGCTGTACGCGTTCACGGCCTTCATCGAGAGGGCGTCCATGAGCTCGGCCCGGGCCAAGGGGATTCCGAGCTGGATGAGCTCGATCACGGTGTCCACCGCCGCCCGGATGCTCGGGAACGGGCAGACGGCCGAGGCGATCCGCTCGGGGATGCCGTAGAGGCGGAGGGTGAGCTCGGTGATGACGCCGAGGGTGCCTTCGGAGCCGATGAGAAGGCGGGTGAGATCGTAGCCCGCCGAGGATTTCCGCGCGCGCCTTCCCGTCCGCACGATCCGCCCGTCGGCGAGGACGCAGGTGAGGGAGAGGACGTTCTCGCGCATCGTCCCGTAGCGGACGGCGTTCGTCCCCGAGGCGCGGGTCGAGGCCATCCCGCCCAGGCTGGCGTCCGCGCCCGGGTCCACCGGGAAGAAGAGGCCGACCTGTCCCACCCGCTCGTTGAGCCGCTTGCGCGTCACGCCCGCCTGGACGGTGCAGTCCTGATCCTCCGCGTTCAGGCTCAGGATGCGGTTCATCTCCGAGGTGTCCAGGCACACCCCGCCCCGCACGGCGTGGACGTGGCCCTCCAGGCTGGTGCCCGTGCCGAAGGGGACGATGGGGGTGCGGTGGGCGGCGCACAGGCGGACGACCTCCGCCGTCTCCTCGGTGCTCTCGGGGAAGACGACGGCCTCGGGCGGGACCGCCGGGAAGGGAGACTCGTCGCGGCCGTGGTGGTCGCGGATGGCGGCGTTCGTCGAGAAGCGCTCCCCGAAGCGCTCGCGCAGGGCCGCGCACACGGCGGACTCTTCGAAGGAGGGAGACTGGGCCATCGGGGGCATCTCCTTGGAGCGAATATCGCCGGAGGGTGCGATCCTAAAGGATTTCCCCGGCGGGCGAAACGCTCCCCCGGAGGAGGGATCCGGGGCGCGGGCGTTGCGGCCCGCGGCGGGGCGGTGATACCCAGATACAGAAGCCCGGGCCTCACGCCCCGTCCGCCGCACGTCCGAGGTCGCATCCGTGGAAAGAGTGATTCCCGTCGTCGTCCCCGTCTTCGCTCTCATCCTCGCGGGCTACGCCGCCGCCTGGCGCCGCCTCATCGGGGAGGCCGGCGCCGAGGGGATCGGCCGCTTCGTCTACTTCTTCGCCCTCCCCGCCCTCATCTTCGTCACCCTGGGCGCCTCCCCCATCGAGCGGATCCTGGAGGGGCGCTTCATCGCGGCCTTCTCGGCCGGCCTCCTGCTCCCGGGGCTCCTCATGGCCGCCCTCACGCGGCTGCGCGGAATCCGCGGGCGCGGCGGGGTGGACCTCCTCCTGACCGGCTACCCGAACATCGGCTACATGGGCATCCCCTTCTTCCTCACCGCCTTCGGACCGGAGGGCGCCCTCCCGGCCATGACGGGGGTGGCGCTCCAGAACATTCTCATCATCCCCCTCGCCGTCCCCTGGATGGGCGCCGGTCCGGAGAGCGGCCGGGGGGCCGCCGCCGCCCTCCGCCGGGTGGTGGGAAGCCCCCTCATCTACTCCGTCCTGGCGGGCGTCGCCGTTTCGGCCTGGGGCGGGGGGATCCCAGTGGTGGCGGATAAGGCGCTCCGCCTCCTCGGCGGGGCGGCCGGGCCGGGCGGGCTCTTCTGCGTGGGCCTCGCCCTGTGGGGCAAGCCCCTCCTCGCGGGCGGCTGGCGGGAGATCGCCCCCGTCCTCCTCATCAAGCTCCTCCTCGCCCCGGCCATCGCCTGGTTCGTCGGGAGCCAGCTCCTCGCGCTCGCCCCCGTCCACCTTTTCGGGGTGGTGTTCGGCTGCGCCATGCCCATCGGGGCGAACGCCTTCGTACTGGCCCAGAACAGCGGCCAATCCCGCGAGACCCTCGACCTTGTGGGCGGCGCCATCTTCCTCACCACCGCTCTCTCCCTCCTCACCCTCTCCCTCCTGCTCTGGATCCTCCCTCCGCCCTGATGGAGGAGGAGGGAAAAGAAGGAGGAGGAGGAAAAGAAAGAGGGGGAGGGGGAAGAGAGGGAGGCGGAGGAAAAGAAGGAGGAGGGGGGGCGCGGAATCGCCCGCCCTTCTTGCCCCCCTCCCCCCCGGGGGATAAGATTCGGGTCCCATCGGAGCGCGCCGGCCCCACCGGCCCATCGGCCCCGCGTCCCGTCAACTCCATGCGGTCGGTGAAGGGAAGGCTGGTTGATGAGCGGAAATTCCTTGCGCGTCAAGCTCGATTGGCTCGGGGGCAGGCGGGTGGAGGCCACCGCCCGGGGCAACCGCGTCGTGGTGGACCAGATTCAGGACGGGGGCGGCGAAGGGAAGGGGTTCCGGCCGACCGAGCTGCTCCTCTCCGCCCTCGGCTCCTGCATGATGGGGAACATCATTGGCTTCTGCGAGAACATGGAGATTCCCATCGAGCGCTTCTCCATCAGCGTCGAGGGGGTGCGGGTGGAGAGCCCCATGCGGGTGAGCGAGATCCGGGTCGAGATCGATCTGGTCGGCGACGTCCCCCCCGAGCGGGTGGAGACGCTCAAGCGCGTGGCCAAGGGCTGCCGCATCCACAACACCCTCTCGAACCCGCCCGCGATCGACCTGGACCTCCGTGTGAGCGAGGGGGCGGCGAGGGCGGAAAAAGCCTGAGGCGCCTGGCACGCGTCCGGGGCGCCCGGTCCGGCATCCGGAGCGCCCCCGGCGTCCGAGAATCACCCGCGTTTGGCTGAGGAGGGGCGATGGCGCTCGAGCTGGCCTGGTATCTCTCCTGCGACGGGGACAGCGCCCACCTCGGGACGAAGCTCCCCGAGGTCATGCCCGGCTACGACAATTTTCGGGAGATCGCCCAGAACGCCGAGCGCAGCGGGTTCACCACCATCCTCGTCCCCACCGCCCAGCAGAGCGCGCACTACGGCCCCGAGGCGCCCACTTGGGACAGCATCGTCAACGCCACCATCGTCGCCTCGGCGACGCGCACCATCAAGCTCCTCCTCGCCATCCGGGTCGGGGTGATCGACCCGGCCATCTGCGCGCGCATCCTCTCCTCCCTCGACCACCTCTCGGGCGGGCGGATTCTGTTCAACGTCGTGACGGGCGGCGCGCCGCTCGCCTCCTACGGCGAGGAGCTCGACCACGACGCGCGCTACCGGCGGACGGAGGAGTACCTCCAGGTGCTGGAGGGTCTCTGGACCCAGGAGAAATTCTCCTTCGAGGGGGAGCACTTCCGCCTCCGGGACGCGGCGTCCTATCCCAAGCCGGTCCAGAAGCCGCGAATCCCCTTCTACGTGGCGGGCTCCTCCGAGATAGCGCGCCAGATCGCGGTGCGCCGGGCCGACTACGCCGTCTTCTGGGGCGAGAACCCGGGCCAGGTGGCCGAGCGCGTCCGCGACATGGAGCGCCGGCTCTCGGGCACGGGCCGGAAGCTGAAGTACGTGACGCGCTTCCACATCATCGCGCGCGAGACCGAGGCGGAGGCCTTCGAGGCCGCGCAGGCGCTCCTCGATCGGGTGGACCCCGAGGTGGCGGCCCACCGGGGGAAGGTGATCGCCCGCTACGAGAGCCAGGGGACGCGGGACCAGCAGGCCCGCACGCGGGAGGAGATGGCGGGCCCCAACCTCTGGACGGGGCTGGGACGGGTGCGCGACGGCGCGGCGATCGCCATCACCGGCTCCTACGCGCAGTGCGCCGAGCGGATCGTCGAGATCGGGCGGGCGGGGATCGACCTCCTGATTCTTTCGGGCTTCCCCCTCCGCTCGGAGTGCGAACGGGTGGGGCGGTGCGTCATCCCCCTCGTCCGGGAGATGGAGCGGGAGGCGGCGCCCCTCGCATGAGCCGGGGAGCGGGCGTCCCCCTCCCCGGAGGGG
>JAZGDQ010000274.1:0-2060 GCA_036477985.1 bacterium | reverse complement strand
GAGGGCTGACAAATGTAGGGCGATACGTGCCACCTGCCCTTCTTGTTGGGGGGCTTGATGACGTAGCCGCCCCCGGCGGGAAGTGTGTTTCCGGGGAAAGGCTCCTTGTCCGCCGAGGTGGCGCCTTTGGGCTCCATGGCCTGCATGTAGATGACCTTCTCGGCCCCCCAGCTCGGAGGCGCCCAGGCCATGAAGAGAATCATTCCCGCAAAGCTTGCGAGGGATGCAACAATCGCCTTTTGACGCATTATTTTCTCCTCTGAAGGGAAATTGTTTTGAGTGTCAAATAATATTTTTAGACTAGACTAATATTTGGGGTGGGTCAACCCTCTCCGCGGGAAAGGCGCTCCGCCAGTTTCGGTGTGCTTTTGTGCCGGAACGTCAGGTAGGGATTGGAAGGGGGGCGATTCGCTCCCGGGGGGCTACCGTCCCCGCCCGAGGAGGCGGGCGGGGAGGGAGCGGCGCCGCCTGCGGACGAGCTCCACGTCGGCGGCGCAGCGGAAGCCGTAGTAGGCGTGGCCCGTGTCGAGGCGGCCGGGGTAGACGGGCTCGCGCGCCGTCGCCGTCATCTCCTCCGGAGCGCTCGAGGTGTTCCCCCCGCGGACGACGCGGCCGTCCTCGGCGGTGAGGCTCTCGCGCCCGTCCTTGGGGTCGTAGGGATAGGGCCGGTAGAGGGAGCGGGTCCACTCCCACACTTGGCCCGCCATGTCGAGCGCCCCGTAGGGGCTCGCTCCCTTGGGATAGCGGCCGACGGGGACGGTCTCCCCCCGGTGGCCGCCGATGAAGGCGAGGTCGGGGGCGGGCGGGCCGCTCCCCCAGGGGTAGAGGCGCCCGTCCGTCCCGCGCGCGGCCTTCTCCCACTCGGCCTCGCTCGGGAGGCGCTTGCCCACCCAGCGGCAGTAGGCCACGGCGCCGTGCCAGCTCAGCTCGGCGGCCGGATACATCTCGCTCCCCTCGTCGGGGCGCCACAACTTGTCCTTCAGGTGAATCCGCGCGTCGGGGTCGAAGACGTCCAGGTACTCCTCCCCCTTGGGGCCGGTGGGGCCCTTCGCCTGGATGAAGCGGGCGTAGGCCTTCACCGTGACGAGGTTCTGGTCGATGTAGAAGGCGGGGAGGAAGACCCGGTGCGCCGGCTTTTCCTCGTCCGGGCCGTTCCCGCGCCCCATGATGAAGGGGCCGGCCGGGATGAGGATCATCCCCGTGTACTTGCCGCTCCCCAGGCGGGCCGCCGCCCCCGCCTCGCTGGGGCCTCCCTGCAGCGGGAGGCCACCCTGGAACGGCGCGGCCCCCCACAGGAGGGCGAGGAGGAGGGCGGCGAATATCCAGCGGCGATGCGGCCTCATCTCATTCGGTCTCCCGTCGGCGCCCCGCCTTCCCGGATCGCCGCCTTCCCCTCCATTCCGATCTCGCCGCGGGGCTACGCCCCCAGCTTCTCCTGCATCCAGTCCTGCATGACGGGCATGGCGATGGAGAGGTAGTCGCTCTGGCAGTGCTGGGCGCCCCCCGTGGCCCGGGTGAAGATCTTCATCGTCTTGTCCTTCGAGCCCACCGCCCGGAAGAGGGAGCGGGCGTCCCGGAGGGGGATCTGCCGGTCGTCCTCCCCGTGGGTGAGGAGGAAGGGGCAGCGCATCTTCTGGACCACTCCGTCGAGGCGGAAGTTCTCGAGCTTCTTGAGGGCCTCCTCCGCCGTCTTCACCCCGAAGACCCAGGTGATGTACTCGGTCGGCACCCCCTGGGCGGCCTTTCCGGCCGAGTCGAAGCGGTGTTTCCAGGTGGCGTGGTAGTCCCAGCTGGCGCCCCAGGCGACGCAGGCCTTGTAGCGGTGGTCCATGCTGGCGATCCGCGGGGCGTAGTAGCCCCCCAGGCTCACCGCCATGACGCCCGCCTTCTTGGCGTTCAAGTCGCGGCGCTTCTCGAGCCAATCGAGCGCGGCCGCTCCGGCGACTTCGTAGTCGTAGCGAAGATAGCTCTTATGGAAGCGGATGGCCTCGCCCGTCCCCGGTCCGTCGACGAAGAGGCAGGTCATGCCGCGGCGGATGAGGCCGTCGGCGGCGCGCATG
>JAZGDQ010000273.1:0-3437 GCA_036477985.1 bacterium | reverse complement strand
ATCATGGTGGAGAAGCCCATCCTCTACGGGACGCCGAACTTCGCCGTCATGCCCGAGAAGGGCCGGGTGCAGCTTGGGATGACCCAGCTGAACCGAAACGCCTCCGTGAATTTCCAGGATCGCGAGTATGAGCGCTTCACCGGCCAGGTGCGGGCGGGCGGAACGGTCCGGCTCCACTTCAAGGCGCCCGATTCCACCGGGAACATCTCCCTTTTCTACGGCGCGGGCGGAGGAATTTTCGTCCTCGGCGCGGGGATCGCCGTCTGGGTGCGGCGGCGGCGGCGCTCGGGCCTCGCCCTCCGGGTGGAGCGCGAAACCCTCCTCGGGGCCATCGCCGAGCTGGACGACCGCCTCGACCACGGAGAGATCTCCCCCGAGGCGCACGCCCGCGATCGGGCGCCTCGCTTCGCCCGCCTGCGCGATCTCTCCCGGTAGGGGGCGGCGATGCTCGAGGCCCTCGGCGTATCGCGGCGCTACGGCTGGCGGTGGGCGCTGCGCGAGGTGGACCTCGCCGTGGAGCGGGGCCGCCCCCTGGCCCTCCTGGGGGCGAACGGCTCGGGGAAAACCACCCTCCTCAAGGCCGTCGCCGGGCTGGTGCGCCCGACCGGGGGCGAGATTCGCCTGGACGGCGAGCCCGTCGCCGCCGGGCGCGGGCGAATCGGCCTCCTGAGCCACGACGCCTACCTCTACGCCGCCCTCACCCTGCGGGAGAACCTCCGCTTCTTCGCCAAGCTCTTCCGCCTCCCGGCCCCCCTCGCCGAGGGGCGCATCCTGGAGCTGGCCGAAACCCTCGGCCTCTCGGGACGGCTCGATGAGCCCGTCCGCGCCCTGAGCCAGGGGCTCCGCCAGCGGGCGGCGCTGGCCCGCGCCCTGCTCCACGACCCCGCCGTCCTCCTCCTGGATGAGCCCTTCGCCGGGCTCGACCCCGAGGCCGCCAAGCGCCTGGAGGGGATCATCCGCTCCCTCTGCGCGCCGGAGGGGGGAAGGGAAGGAGAAGGGGGGCGGATCCTCCTCCTCACGAGCCACGACGTGGGCCGCGCCCGCTCCCTGTGCGAGGAGGTGGCCGTCCTCTCGGCCGGAAGGGTGACCCTCCGGGCGCCGGCGCGGGACCTCTCCGACGCCGACATCCTCCGCGCCCTGCGGCGTGAGGGAGGAGGGGGAGGAGGGGGAGAAGGGCGGGCGGTGGGAAATGAAACCGAGGGGGGGGCGGCGTGAGCGATTTCCTCTCCACCCTCTGGGCCGTGATGGAGAAGGACCTGCGGATGGAGTGGCGCGCGCGCGAGAGCCTCATCGTCATGCTCGTCTTCGCCCTCCTTGTCCTCACCCTCTTCAGCTTCGCCTTCGGCCCGGGGCAAGGAGGGGGAGGAGAGGAGGCCGCCGCCGTCCAGGCGGGCATCCTCTGGGTGGCCTTCCTCTTCGCCTCGGTGGTCGGCCTCTCGCGCTCGATGGGCGCCGAGCGGGAGAGCCGGGGCCTTTCGGCCATGCGCCTGAGCCCGGCCGATCCCTCCGCCGTCTTCCTGGGCAAGATGCTGGCCGCCCTCGCGACGATGGCCGTCATGGAGGTGGCCGGGTTCACCGCCCTGGCCGTCCTCTACCGCGCGCCGGTGGCCCGGGCGGCGGGCGGACTCGCCCTGGTGGCCGGGGCGGCGACGGTGGGCATCTCGGGCGTGGGCAGCCTGTTCGCCGCCATGAGCGTGCGCACGCGCACACGGGACGCCCTCCTCCCCATCCACCTCTTCCCAATCCTGGTCCCCGTCCTCATCGCCGCCGTCAAGGCGACGGCCGCCCTCCTGGGGGGGAGCGGATGGGCCGGCGCGGCCGATTGGGTGAAGCTGATCGTTGTCTACGATCTAATTTTCGTGGTAGCATCAGCGGTGCTGTTTGAATACGTGATTGAGGAATAAAAACAGTATTTTAGATGTTATCAGCTAAACTGAATTCTTGGAGGAGGGGCCGCCGCCGCCCCGCCCCCCGGGAGGCGTCCCGTTGACCGCGCTCTACATCGGAATCGTTCTCATCCTGGCCGCTCCCTTCGTCCAGCTCCTCCGCCGCCGGAAGGAGGAGCGGGACGCCTGGCTCGGCCTCCTCGCCCTGGCCGCCTTCGCCTTCGCCATCTACGCCGACCTCTTCATCGCCGGAACCGACCGGATGCAGGGCGTCCCCCAGCGCATCTTCTACGTCCACGTTCCCTCGGCCTGGATCGCCTTTCTCGCCTTTTTCCTGGTCTTCGTATTTTCGATCCGCTATCTTATCTGGAGGCGGGAGAGCGACGACATCCGGGCCCACGCCTGCGCCGAGGCCGGAGTGGCTTTCTGCACCCTGGTCCTCATCACGGGACCCATTTGGGCGCGGCCCGTCTGGGGCGTGTGGTGGAGCTGGGACGCGCGGCTGACCACCGCGCTCATTCTCTGGCTCATCTACGTGGCCTATCTCATGCTGCGGGCCTATGTGGACGAACCGGAGCAGCGGGCGCGCTTCGCCGCCGTCCTCGGGATCGTGGGCTTCCTCGACGTCCCCATCGTCCACATGTCGGTCGTGTGGTGGCGGACGCTTCACCCGGGCCCGGTGGTGGTCCGCTCGGGCGGGATGCAGGAGCTGCCCGGCACGATGCACCTCGCCCTTTGGAGCTCCCTCTTGGCCTTCACCCTGATGTTCGCCTACTTCGTTCGCCGGCGGGCCGAGCTGGAGCGGAAGCGCGGCCTTCTGGAGGCGGCGCGCGCCGCCCGGGAGGGTTGAGGGTGGGATACGTGACCGCCGCCTACCTCGTCGTCGTGGCCGCGGTGGCCCTCTATTGGTGGAGCCTGCGGCTGCGCATCGATCAGGCCGAGCGCGAGTTGCGGGCGGATGGGGCGGCGCGGATGGGCGGGGCGGAGGAGAGCGGCGCCGGCCCCGGCGGCCCGGAGGGGCGGAGCTGATGCGCGCGGATGTTCGGCTGGCCCCCATCCTGTTGGCCCTCGCTCTTCTCCTGGCCCCTCTCGCCCGGGGCGAGGCGGCCTCGGCCGCTCCAAAGGCCGACTTGCAGGATGTGCTGGGGTCCATCATGAGCCCGGCCTGCCCCGGCAAGCTCCTCCTCAATTGCCCGAGCGGGGAGGGGGCCCAGCTCCGCGAGCTGGTGCGGCGCAAGATCGCGGCCGGGAGCACGAAGGAAGAGATCGTCAAGTACTTCGTCGATGTCTACGGGATCGAGTCCCTGCCGACCCCGCCGGCCGAGGGTTTCTACCTCACCGCCTGGCTGCTTCCCTTCGCCGGCCTCCTCGGGGGATTCGGGGTTTTCTGCGTCCTCGTGCGAAGCTGGTCCCGGCGGAGACGGGAGAGCGCGGACGCGCCGGAGGAGGCCGGAGGAAGCCCTGAAGGAGGGGCGGAGAAGAGCCTCGAGGCGCGCCTTCGGCGCGAGCTCGATGAGTACGAGGGTTGAGACGGGACGCCGCCTCGGGTAA
>JAZGDQ010000272.1:0-5287 GCA_036477985.1 bacterium | reverse complement strand
ACCAGGGGGAGGAGGAGAAAGGCCGGAAGGGTGCAGGCCGCGACGGCCGCCCGCCAGCCGGCCGCGGTGGCAATGGCCGCCTGGACGACGGGCATGATCCCCATCCCGACGTTCCCTCCCAGCCCGTGGTAGGAGATGGCGAAGGCCCGGTGGGCCGGGAAGCGCTCGGCCGCCAGGGCGGTGCCGCAGGGGTGGTAGCAGGCGTTCCCCGCCCCGGCGAGGAAGGCGAGCGCCGCCATGGTTTCGAAATCCGGCGCCCATCCGATGGCCAGGAGCGAGAGGGCGGCGAAGCCCATGCCCCCGATGAGGACGGCCTTCTTGCGGCCGGTGTGGTCGGCCAGCATCGAGAGGGGGGGGAGGAGGAGGAAGGTGCCCAGGCTGAAGAGGCTGAGCAGGGCCCCTGCCTGAAAGGGCGAGAGGGAGAAGTCGGCCACGATGAGGGCCAGGACCGGGACGAGGATCTGGGCGAAGCCGTCGCTCAGCCCGTGGGTCGCCCCGATGACGCCGAGGTCGAAGTAGTCCCCCCGCCCCCAGGGCGCCGCGGCGCGGCCCTCCTCCGCGGCGCGGCCCCTTTCTGCGGCCGCGGCCCCCTCTCCCGCAGGGGCCGTCATCTAAGGTCACGCCAGGCGGGAGTCTCGCCGAAGCCCTCGGCCTCCATGACCGCCCGGCAGATGGCCCGCCCGAGGGCGGCCTCGCACGCCGCCCCCACCACGTCGAGGGGGACCTCCTTGTCTCCGCACGAGAGAGCGAAGACGGCGTCGCCGTCCACCGTGGTGTAGGAGGGCCGCACCGTGCGGATGAGGCCGTTCGCCGCCATCTGGGCCAGCTTGTGGGTCTGGGACTTGGTGAGGGAGGCGTCGGTCGCCACGACGGCGAGGGTCGTGTTCTCGCCCGGGGTCGAAAACCCCTCGTAGGGGCGGCCCTTCTCGCGCAGGAGCGCCAGGGTGTCGATCAGGCCGCCGCCCTCGCCCTCGGCGCGCGGCCCGGCGAGGATCTCCCCCGTGTCGGGATCGCACACCCCCCCGAAGGCGTTCACCGCCGCCAGGGCGCCCACCGTCCCCCCGCCCGGAAGGGGGAGGCTCGCCGTCCCCAAGCCTCCCTTCATCGCCCGCTCCATCCCGAGCGCCTTGCCCACCGTGGCGCCCAGCCCGGCGCCGACGCTCCCCTGGGGGCCCTCGCCGGCGCGGGCGGCCTCGCAGGCCTCCCTCCCCATGGCGGCGTCTGGGCGAATCTCCCCGTTCCCCTCGCGCAGATCGAAGAGGACGGCGGCGGCCACCGTGGGCACGGTGAAGCGGCCCACCGGAAACCCCCGGCCCTGCTCCTCCAGGTGGCGCATCGCCCCATCGGCCGCGGCGAGCCCGTAGGCGCTCCCCCCCGTGAGGAGGACGGCGTCCACCTGGCCGACCAGGTGCTCGGGGCGCAGGGCGTCGAGGCCGCGCGTGGCGGTGGCCGTTCCGCGAAGGTCGCACGCCCCCACCGTCCCCGGCGGGCACAGGACGACAGTCACCCCCGTGCGGGCTTCAAGATTCTGGCTGTGGCCCAGCAAAAAGCCGGGCACATCGGTGATGCATCCGCTGAGATCGGACGGTTTCAGAGGCGGATCTCCCCTCGGGGCTTCGCCGGACAGGCCAACTCCCTCGCCGGCCGCGCCGACCGCACCGGCCGCGCCGGCCCGTTAGATGACCGGCAGTTCGCCGGGCTTTTGTCCCGGAAGCTCTCCGGTTTCGAGAATGTTGTCGATCACGGAGCGGTACTGCTCGCTCGGCACCGCACCGACGAGCACCGCCTTCTCGTTCACCACGACCGAGGGGATTCCGGTGATGCCCATCTGGGTGGCCTCGAGGTACTCCTCCATGGCCTCGCGCCGGTGGAGGCCGCTCTCCAGCTCGTCCCGGAAGAGGGGCACGTCGAGGCCGCTCTTCTCGGCCACGTCGACCAGGACCGAGGTCTGGGTGATGTTCCGGTTCTCGGTGAAGAAGGCCTTGAGAAGGTTCTCGTGGAACCTGCCCCACGCCTCGGGGCCCTGGGAGCGCGCGGCGAGGCCCGCCTCGGCCGAGGGCAGCGAGCAGTTGGGGAACTCCTCGTCCGTCTCCCAACCGTTGAACTCGCCCGACTCGGGCTGGGAGCCCGCGTTCCGCCAGTGGGTCCGTCGGTAGTCGTTGAAGACGGCCGAAGGATCCGGCTCGGGCCGCAGCATGAAGACGCGGTACTGAATGTCCACCTTGTCTCCGTATTCTTCTTTGATTTTTTTCAGGCGCACGGCCGAATTGAAGCACCAGGGTCAGAGGAAATCGCTGTAGACGGTGAACCGTACGGGATTTTCGGACACGGGTCTCTCCTTATCGTTTCCGGGAGGGTGGAGAAACCCTCCCTCCCGGAGGGAATAAACGGCGGGCGCGGGCGCGCGGCCCCTAGGCGTCCGCCTCGAAGTGCACTTTCACGGGGGTCCCCCTCCCGGCGCCGAGCCTCTCGGAGGCGCTCCCCTCGCGCAGGAAGATCTCCAGCCGCGACCAGCTGTTGAAGTGGGCGCCGAGCCTTTCGGCTGGGGCGGCCTGATAGAATTCGGTCATCCCGTGGATGGTCGCCCCGCAGATCTCGATGACGGGGACGAACTCGGCACGAAGCTCCTCGGCCCGGGTCTCCCCCTCCCAGAAGGCGACCGTGTCGATGTTCGTGATCAGGTTCCCGAACCGATCGACGCTGATCACCTCCCCCAGGATGTCGCCCTTCTCGTCCACCCCGGCCCGCACCCCCTCGAGCCGGAGGGGATCGTCCACCAGGGGGCCGAACCGGTCCGGCTCCTCCCCCAACGAGAGGTAGCCCGCCACCGGGGCGAAGACGTCCCGGCCGTGGAAGGTGGAGCTCACCTTCTCGAGAAAGTACTCGACCGTGCGCAGCTCGCGCGACCACAGGTGCGCCGGGTCGTCGAGGACGAAGGTGAAGAGTCCGTTGTCGGGCCCGACGAAATAGTAATCCCTCGTCCGCATGAGGATGCCCCGCCGCTCGCCCCCGACGCCGGGGTCGACGACGCCGACGTGAATCGTTCCCTTGGGAAAATAGTGGTACGCCGCCGCCAGGAAGACGGCCCCGCCCTGGATGTCGTAGGGCTCGACCGAGTGGCCCAGGTCGACGATCTGAACGTCGGGGTTCACCCCCAGGATCACCCCCTTCATGACGGGGACGTAGTGGCTCTCCAGCCCGAAGTCGGTGAGGAGGGTGATCACCGGCCGGGGATGGATCTGGTCCTCTACGTCGGGTCCGCCCTCATCGAAGGGGCCGGGGCGGGTCTGCTCATCGCTCATGAAAGGGGCGCCCCCCGCATCGCCTCCCCGCGCGCACGCCGCCGAGACCCCTCCCCTTCCCCCGAGAGGGGCTCGAGGCGCACCGGAGCCGCCCGGCCGATCCACGCGTCGGGCCCCTCGAGGCGGACGCGCACGTAGTTGTCCGTGAGCCCGGTGAGGAGGCCGTCCTCCGCCCCCCGGCTCTCGACGAGAACCTCGGCCTCGGCCCCCGCCTGGGCGGCCAGGAAGGTCTCCCACTTGCGCCGCCCCAGCTCCCGGAGCGCCTCCGAGCGCTCGCGCAAGACCGTGGGGGAGAGTGCGCCGTCCATCTCGGCCGCAGGCGTCCCCGGCCGGGAGGAGAAGGGAAAGACGTGGAGATAGGCCAGGGGCGCCTCGCGGACCCACTCGAGGGTCCGCCCGAAGGCCTCGGCGCTCTCGCCCGGGAAGCCGACGAGGAAGTCCGCCCCCAGGCACACCCCGGGGATCTCGCGGGCGAGGGCGTCGAAGCGGCTGGCGCACGCCCCGGCCCGGTAGTTCCGCCCCATCGAGGCGAGGACGCCGTCGTCCCCGCTCTGGACGGGAATGTGGAAGTGGCGGCACAGATAGGCCCCGCCCTCATCTCCTCCCCCCCCTGGGCCGTTGTCCGGGCCGGGGGCGGCCCGGTAGGCGCGCCGGGCGGCGAGGCGGAGAAGCTCGCCCGTCACCTCGCCCGGCTCGACCGAGGAGAGGCGCAGGCGGGTCAGCCCCGCCGCGCCGAGGAGGCGGGAGACGAGCCGGCTCAGGGTGGCCGGCCGCTCGAGGTCGCGCCCGTAGGCGCCCAGGTGAATCCCCGTCAGGACGATCTCGCGGTGCCCCCCGGCGACGAGCCCCTCGGCCTGGGCCAGGCACTCCTCCACCCCGAGGGAGCGGCCCTTCCCCCGCGCCAGCGTGGTGGCGCAGAAGGTGCAGGAGAAATCGCAGCCGTCCTGCACCTTGAGGAAGGCCCGGGTGCGCCCCTCGAAATGGGGAAGGGCGACGGTCTCGATGTCGAGCCGCTCTTCGATGGGGGCCACCCGCACCTCGGGGAGGCCCTCCTCGCGGCGGGCGGGGCGGGCCAGATGGTCGTCGAGGCGCAGCTTTTCGGCGTTCCCCAGGAGGAGGTCCGCCTCGGGAATCCGCATCCCGGCCGCGTCGGCCTGGGGGGAGCACCCGGCGAGGATGACCCGCGCCCCCGGCGGCCCCAGCCGGCGCGCTCGGCGGGCCAGGCGCCTGCCCTCCCGGTCGGCCTCGGCCGTCACCGTGCAGGTGTTCACCACGTAGACGTCGGCGCCCTCCCCGAAGGGGACGATCTCGTAGCCGGCGGCGGCGCAGCGGTGGCGCATGGCCTCCCCCTCGGCCTGATTCAGCTTGCAGCCCAGGCTGACGACCGCTACGCGGCCCCGAGAAGATCGCGCTTCCATAGCCGCCTTCCGAGGAGGGGGGCGGACGGTCGCCCGCGGAAAAGAACGACGAAAGTTATTGACATCCTTGACGATTCTACGCCCCCCCTCTTCGGCCCCGCAAGGGGCGGCGCGCTTGACGTTGCCACTTCGGGTTGATAGTGTAACCCACGCTTGAGGCTGACCCGATCCATGAAATTCCGCTGGCCTCCTGGAGGATTTTCCGCCGTTTGACGCCTCTCCCGGAGAGAGCGGGCTCACCTCATGGATTCCGGAACTCGGAAAAATTTTGAGCGCTCCCGAGCGGAGCCGACCGATTCAAGAGGGGGAGCCTGACCAGAATGCGCGGATTCGATTTCGTTGCGCCCACGACGGTGCAGGGCGCGCTCAAGGCGGCGCGCGGGAAGAGCTACAAGTTCATCGCGGGGGGGACGAACTTCCTCCACGACTTCCGCCACCAGCACGACGGATTCCCCAAGGTCGTCATCGACCTCATGCGGATTCCCGCCCTTCGGGGCGTCTCGGTGAAGGGGAAGACCGTCACCCTGGCCGCCCTCTCCACCATGACCGATCTCCTCGAGGACAAGC
>JAZGDQ010000271.1:0-2657 GCA_036477985.1 bacterium | reverse complement strand
CGCGCGCTGCGGGAGTACGACGGGGTGGAGCGGGTCGCCCTCCTGGGCACCGGCGCCCCCTCTCACTGGATCGGCACGCCCGAGATGGGGCGCATCGACCAGGAGTGGGACGAGCGGGTGCTCGGCCTCCTCCGCAAGGGCGAGGCCAAGCGGCTCTCGGAGTGGACGCAGCCGGAGATCGACGCCGGCGGAAACGGCGCGAACGAGATCCGCAACTGGATCGCCACGGCCGCGGCGGGGGGGGGCGCCCCGGCGGAGGTCTGGTCCTACCAGGCCGAGGCCAAGTGGTTCACCGCCGTGACGGTGATGGAATTTCCCGTCGGGCCGCCCCTTTGAGCGCCGGCCCCGCCCGGAATCCGGAGGGACGGTGACACTGCGCCATTCCCTCGTCCACATCGGGGACGTGGACCCCGAGAACATGGACGCCGGCCAGGGCTGGAACATCTCGGAGTTCCGCCTTCCGATCACCAAGCGGCACGGGAGCCGCTCGGCCGTCTTCCACGCCCGCCTCCAGCCGGGGGCCGCCCACAAGAAGCACCACCACACCCGTTGCGAGGAGATTCTCTTCTGCCTCGCCGGAAGGGGCACGAGCGGCCTCGGGGCGGGGAGCATGGAGGAGACGGGCTACATCTACGCAGGGGACGTGACGGAGGCGGACCTCGGAGGGGCCGCCGAGTAGGCGGGAGGAAGGACGCCGCCCGCCGCCTTTCTCACTCCTCCAGAAACTCTTCTTCGAATTCTTCGGGCGCCTGCAGCTCGGAGAGCTTATTCAGCTCTCCGGAGAACCGCTCGCGGTCTTCCTCCGACATGATGAGCTTCATCGAGACCGACCAGGTTCCCCAAGCGGATTCGCTCTCCCGGGCCCAGGTCACCTCGGCCTTGAACCGCTCGTGGGCCATGTCGGCGACGTGGATCGTCACCTCGTATTCGGCCCCCTGGGCGGGCTCCCTGGACGTGACGACCTTGAACCCCCCCGTGCTGACGTCCTCGGGGACGAGCGGAACGTCCGAGAGCTCGGGGATATCCACGAGCATCTCGACCAGGGGAATATCGTGGCGGGGATGCTTGCGCTTTTCGTTCGAGGATTTCATTCGCCGGCCTCTTGCCTCCCTTCGCGCGGCCGCCCCATCTTTTCCCGCCCGGGGGAAAGGGGGGGGAAAGGATGAAACGCGCGCCGGCCGCGGGGCGTTTCGATGAGTGTAGCACGGCGCCCCGGGCGGGAAAATCCGGGCCGCACCGGGTTGATCCACACCCTCTCCGCATCCGCCGCGGACGGGGCGCCCCCGCCGCGAAAAGGGCGCCCGCGCCGCCGGGGGCTCCCTCCCCGCTCCCGGCCCGGGATGAGAGGGCCGGGGATGGGCGCATAAGTCTCATTGCATCAAATACTTATAGCGAAACCTCCCGCCCCGGTCGGGGATTCGCCGGGCCATGATGGCCACCGGGCCATGATGGCGGCTGGGCCATGATGGCCACCTGGATATGATGGCCTCCAGGCCCCCCCCGGCAGGGCGCGCGCCCCCTCGGCCTCGCCGCCCGGGCCTCGCCCCGGCAGGGCGTCTCGCCCCCCCGGCGGGTTTCTGGGAAAATGCGCCATCGGGTCAGGAAGGACGCACGGGGTATCGCTCCAACGGGGGGGGACATGCTCGACATTCGGGACGAGACCTTCGGCGGCGCCTTCCCCTTTTCCCCGCACTACCACCGCGTCAACGGCTTCGAGATGCACTACGCCGACGAGGGCGGGGGCGAGCCCATCGTCCTGCTGCACGGGGACCCCACCTGGGGCTACCTGTTCCGCAAGTTCATCCCCCCTCTCTCGAAAACGCGCCGCTGCGTCGCGCCCGACCACATGGGGATGGGAAAGTCGGGCGTCCCCGCCGAGCCCTACCCCTACCGGCTCCGGCGCCACATCGAGAACCTCGAGGCCCTCCTCCTCCACCTCGACCTGAAGGACATCACCCTCGTGCTCCACGACTGGGGCGGACCCGTCGGGATGGGCTTCGCCGTCCGCCATCCCGGGCGCATCAAGCGCCTCGTCCTCATGAACACCTGGGCCTTCGCGCGCTGGCCGGGCGGGGAGCTCCCCCGGCTGCTGAAGATCATCCGCTCCGGGCGGGGCGAAAAATTCGTGCTGGAGAAGAACGGCTACGTGGAGCCCGCGCTGAGGGGGACCACCCACCGGCCCGAAAACCTGACGGAGGCGGTGATGGACGCCTACCGCGCCCCCTACACCGCGCCCGATTCGCGCCTCGCCCTCCTGTCCTGGTCGCGCGACATCCCCTTCGAGGAGGGGGACCCCTCCTTCGCCGAGATGCGGCGGATCGAGGAGGGGCTGCCGCTGTTCGCGGAGACGCCCGCCCTCCTCGTCTGGGGGATGCGGGACCCAGTTCTCCCCGAGGCCGTCCTGCGCCTCTGGCAGCGCGCCCTCCCCCGGGCGGAGTGCTGCGAGATCGCCGACGCGAGCCACTTTCTTCAGGAGGACGCGCCGGAGGAGATCGTTGGGCGGATCGAACGGTTTCTGGAGGAGACTTCCTAGGCGGACGGCTCGTCTTGAAATCTAAGTAGGTTTTTCATAATAACGAAAGGCCGGAAGGCGGCGGAACGCCTGGAGATAGCGTCTTATTCGCTTACCGATCCCGTAGGGGCACGGCGCGCGGCGA
>JAZGDQ010000270.1:0-2637 GCA_036477985.1 bacterium | reverse complement strand
TCTCGAGCCCGATGAAAACGCGCTTGACGCCCGCTCGTCCGCACTTCTCGATGAATCCCTCGATCTTGTGGCAAAGGGTGTCGACCTGGATGGTGAGCTTGACCTTCAGGCCCTCTTCTTCGCGCAGCTCGATCAACCGGTCCAGGATGGGCTCCCATTCTACGTTGCGGGCGAAGTTGTCGTCGGTGATGAAAAAACTGGAAACCCCTTGGGCCATGTTGGCGCGAACGATTCGCTCAACGTCGTCTGCGCCTCGCCAGCGGGATTTTCGGCCCTGGACGTTGATGATGGTGCAAAAGCTGCACTGGAATGGACACCCGCGCCCTGCGTCGAAACTTGACATGGCGCCGCCCGTGCGCTTGATCAGATCGGATGGGAGTATGGGTGTTGGAGCGCCTTCGAGCGCGGGCAAATCATCCAGGTAGTTGTAGAGGGGCTTTAGCTTGCCCAAGAGGGCGTCTTTCAGCACCTCGTCCAGCCTTTCATCAACCTCGCCTGCGAACAGGGAGATGCCAAGGTCCATCGCCTCCTGAAGATCCACCGGGATCTCCGGCAGCATGGAAAGGCAGCCGCTGACGTGGAAGCCGCCGATGCACACCTGAATGCCCATCCCGCGGAGTTCGCGGGAAATGTCCACGGCCCTGGGGAATTGATTCGACTGCACCCCGACAAGGGCGACCAGGCTTTTTCCTCCGGATTTCTTGATTTTCTTCGCGATTTTGTCAGGCCGGATGCGCGTATTGGACTCATCGTAGGAACTCACGACGAGATCTACGCCTTCGCCGAGCACGCCTCGCCCTGCGCAATCGAGCGCCAGGCCATTCAGGGCCGCAAGCGTGTTCGAGGGAACCGCCGACCGCAGCCACTGGATGACATAGCCCTCATCATCGTAGTGGGAGGGTTTGATCAGGATAAATTGAAAGACGCTCTTATTGGAGTTTTTCAGCATTATATCTCCGCTATTTGTCTAAACCGGAATTATGCGGCAATCGCCGCCCATTCCCAGATTCCGCATCATCGGCCAACGATTCGGCCGTGTTTCCCGAATGGAGTTCGTCAGGTCTGGCGGAAATCGCAATTCAAGACATCTCCTCAGGCCAAATGCCGATGGCAAGTCGAAGGTCCGGATCGATTCGAAGACGGTCGGCGTCGTTGCAATCCTCGAAGCCCGCCGCGATCTGATAAACGCGTCGCCTGATCATCTGGATCAGGGTGCGCCTTGCAAGGACGGGCGACCTTCGGTCTTCTAGGCAATCACTCATGGGGCCGATGACGTCGAAGCGCTCATCGGTCTCTCGCAGGAGAAGAAAACCCGCATCGGAGCTGATCTTGGCCCCCCGGATATCCACCCGGATGGAGCGGTCGAAATCGGGCCGCAGGGCCTCTTTTTGGCCGCCGCCGTCCCGAGCATCTGACGCCCTTTCACTCAGGCGATTTTGGCCAATTATACCATGTGGTTACAAGGATTCCCGCTTTTTTTGTTCTGCTCCGCCGCATAATGCGGCGCAAAATGAGGTCCGGCCTCTAGGGCAGCTGCGCGCCCTCGTAGATCCCCTCGGCGCGGTAGGCCTCGTCGAGGAGGACGACGGGATGGACCACCCGCAGATCCATCCCGCGCTCGCGGGCGCCGAAGGCGATCTGAATCTGGCACCCCGGGTTTCCGGTGCAAAGGACGGGCGCCCCGGCGGCGGCGACGTTCTCCATCTTCCGCTCCAGGAGGCGCATCGAAAGGTCGGTGTGGGTCAGGTTGTAGCTCCCCGCCGAGCCGCAGCACCAGTCGCTCTCGTGCAGGGGAACGGTTTCGACGTTCTCGACGGCGGCGAGGACGCGCAGGGGCTCCGCGCGCACCTTGAGGGCGTGCACCAGGTGGCAGGGATGGTGGTAGGCCACCCGCTGGGGCCGGGGATGGCGCGCCGTGCGCACGCCGTGGCCGGCGAGGAAGACGGTGACGTCCATCGCTTTCTCGCTGAAGCGGCGCGCGCGCGCGCCGTAGGCCGGATCATCCCCGAGGAGGTCGGCGTACTCGTGGAGCATCGCCCCGCACCCCGAGACGGCGAGGACGACGGCGTCGTAGGCGTCCGGGTCGATGGCCTCCAGGTTCCGGCGGCCGAGGAGGCGGGCCGACTCCCGGTCCCCGGCGTGGGCCTGGAGGGCGCCGCAGCAGGTTTGTGCCCCGGGAAAGAGAACGCGCACGCCGTTGGCCGCCAGCACGCGCACGGCCGCGCGGTTCACCTCCCCAAAGAGGAGGGACTGGACGCAGCCGCCGAAGAAGGCCACCCGCGCCCGCTCCTCCCCGATGGGGGGAACCTCGGCCGGGAGGGGGCGCATCTCCCTCAGTGGGGGGACCTCGGGCATCATCGGCTCGAGGCGGGCCAGCTTCTTCGGAACCAGGCCGAGCCCCCGGATGAGCCCCCCCGCCGGTGTGGTCTGGTAGAGGCGGCCCAGCGCGCCGGCGGCGACGAGGAGGCCCCGGCTCGGGAGGAGGACCCGGAAGAGGAGCCAGCGGAGCAGGCGCTCCCCGGCGCCGCGCCCGCGCACCTCCTCCAGCCGCTCGCGCGCCGCCCCGATGAGGGAGCCGTAGGGCACCCCCGAGGGGCAGGCCGTCTCGCAGGCCCGGCAGTCGAGGCAGCGGTCGAG
>JAZGDQ010000027.1:0-7540 GCA_036477985.1 bacterium | reverse complement strand
TTCCCCCTCGGCGTCACCGGGGCGCGCATCCAGAACGATCAGCTCGAGTTCCGCTTTTTCGCCAGCGATGATCTCGTCCTGGCCGTCCCGCCCGATCACCCCCTCGCCGGGCGCGGGCGCATCCGCGCCTCCGAGCTGAACGGGGTGGAGATGATCGTGCGCGAGGAGGGCTCGGGAACCCGCTCGGTCGCCGAGGGGCGGCTCCGCGACCTGGGCTTCGACCTCGACTCCCGGGTGGTGGCGGCCGAGCTGGGCGACGCCCAGGGGGTGCGCAGCGCGATTCGGGCGGGGCTGGGCGTCTCCATCGTCTCGCGCCTGTCGGTGGAGGAGGACCTGGGACGCGGGACCCTTCGCGCGGTGGAGATCGAAGGCTTCTCCTGCACGCGCGAGTTCTACACCGTCATCCACAAGGCGCGGAACATGAGCCCCCTGTGTCGCACCTTCCTCGAGTTCATCCAGAAAGACGCCTCATAAGGCCGCCGTGCGGCGGGTGCGGGGACGTGCGCCGGCCGCCGGCCGCCGTGCGGCAGATGCGGGGCCGCCACGCGGGGGAAGCGGGGCCGCCGTGCGGCGGGTGCGGCAGGTTTTGCCCGGGCGCCCTGGCGGCGTCAGGATTCTTGCGCCCCCCGGATGGGGCGGGAGGCGGCCCGCGCCGAAAAGTTCTTTAAAATCAATGTGTTTCCGCATCCCCCCCGCGCGCTCCGCGCGCGACCTCCGAAGGTATGGAACTTGCTCTTCTCTGGGGGAGCCGGCCGGGAGAGGTGCGCTGAGGCGCCGGCCCGGGAGCCCCCGAGGCCGAAGCCGAGGCCGGGCGGGCCCAGCCGAGAGGAGAGGAGTCCATGACAGGGAAGAGGATTCACCGCGCCGCGCGTTTCGGGCGGGCCGCCCTGGCGGCCCTGGCGCTCGCGATCATCCTGCCGGCCTGCGCCGCCGAGTTAGAGAGCAAGATGAAGCGCCCCCGGCCCGTCGTCACCCTTCGCGCCATCCCCCGCCACCTCCAGGTGGCGCCCCACGAGGAGTTCGTCTGGCTCTGGGATCGTCCGGGCGGGGCCTATAACCGGGCCGTGCGGCAGATGAAGGTCCGCTCCGGCGCCCGGGGAACCGTTCTGGAGTGGGAGCTCCCGAGCGGCCGCTCCGCGCTCTGGGATCGCCTGAAGCTCAGGAACAACAATCGCCAGCCCGTCCGCTGGGTGAAGGTCCAGACGAAGGCCGGCGAGGGCTGGGTGCGCATCGAGTTCATCGAGCCGCGCTAGAGACGCCCGCGCCGCTCATCGGCCCGCCGCCCCGCCGCAACGCCCCCGGAAATTTGACAGGAAGCGCCCCGCTTCCTAGGATGGGTCCGTCTCGGGGAGGCCGGTTGTGGCCAGCCTCCCTTTCCTTTTGCCGCCGGCGGGAGCCCGGATGCGTATCGGGAAGGTCCTGGGGGTGAAGCTCCTTGGGGCTTCCGCCGCCCTGGCGCTACTCGCCGCCCCCACGGGCGCGGGAGCCGGGCCGGACGCAGAGTCCCTCGCCAAAATCCAAAAAGAGCGCTCGGCCACGATGAAAGCCATCAACCGCAACATGCTCCGCGCCGTGGTCTTTCTCAAAAAAGGAGACCTGGGCGAGGTGGCCGGGGCGGCCCGCGATCTCGCCGGGCTCATCGCCCGCATCCCCGAGCTCAGCCCCAGGGGAAGCGACGTCGGGGAGACCCGCATCAAGCCCGAGGTGTGGCGGAACTTCGGCGACTTCAAGAAGCGCGCGGGCGAATCGGCCGAGGCGGCCAGGGCGCTCCTGCGGGTGACCGGCGAAGGGAGCCCCGGGGCCGTCCTCGGGGCGTTCAAGGCCCTCGCCAGGACCTGCACGAACTGCCACAAACCCTACCGCAAGAAGAAGAAGCCCAAATTCTGATGAGAGAACGCACCGGCGGTGAACGATGGATGAGACGCGCGGGCCTGCTCGCGGCGGCGCTCCTGGCGGCCTTCGGCCTCACGGCCTGCCTCCCCCTCCTCGAGACCGGACCCCAGGCGCCCGGCCGCCCGGGGCTCATGCGCGCCCTCGATCGCTTCGAGCTCGCCGCCCGCTGGAGCCTGTGGGGCTACATCCTCGAGAACTTCTACCTTCCCGAGCACGCCAAGGATATGAGAAAGCTGTTCAAGGGGGATGCGGACGGCTGGTTCCGGGCCGGGCTGAAGGGGGCCGCCCTCGGCATCGAGGAGGGAGATCCCCGGCCGCGCATTTGCGTCCTCGCCATGCGGGAGAAGCACGTCTCCCCCCGCTTCGAGCCGCACTTCGTCGTCTACTACCGGGTGCAGCGGACTCCCTGCGCGGATCGGGCCGAGGTCTTTCCCAAGGGGACGGTCGAGGGCCAGATGGAATGGGGCTTCGAGGTCAAGCAGCGCCGCTGGGTCCACCTCCGCCCGGTGGGGTGACGGGCCGGAGAGACTCCGCCTTCCCCCGCCTCACCCCTCCAGCTTCTCCTTCAGCGCGGTCTGGACGCCCTTGGGGTTCGCCTTCCCCTGGGTGGCCTTCATGACCTGGCCGACGAAAAAGCCGATGAGCTTGGTCTTGCCCCCCTTGTAGGCGGCGACCTCATCGGGGTTGGCGGCGAGGACATCCTCCACCACCTTTTCGATCTCCCCGGCGTCGGAGATCTGGCGCAGCCCCTTCTCCTCGACGATGGCGCCCGGGTCGGCGCCGCTCTTGGCCATCTCCTCCAAGACCGACTTGGCGATCTTTCCGCTGATGGTGCCGTCCTCGATGAGGCCGATCATCTTGGCCAGCCGCTCGGGGGAGACCGGGCTATCCTCGATCTCGATCCGCCGCTCGTTCAGGACGCGCAGGACGTCTCCCATCACCCAGTTGCTCACCGTCTTGGCGCGCCCGGCGCCCGCCGCCCCGGCCGCGCGCTCGAAGTAGTCGGCCAGCGGCCGCTCGGCCGTGAGCACCTCGGCGTCGTAGAGGGGGAGGCCGAACTCCTCCCGGAAGCGCTCGCGCTTGGCGTCGGGCAGCTCGGGCAGGGCGGCGCGCACGCTTTCGATCCACTCCTCCCCCACGCTGATGGGAACGAGGTCCGGGTCCGGAAAATAGCGGTAGTCGTGGGCGTACTCCTTCGTGCGCATCGCGTGGGTGACGCCCGCCGCGTCGTCCCACAGGCGGGTCTCCTGGACGATGGCGCCGCCGGCCGCGAGCGTCTCGCGCTGCCGCTTCTCCTCGTACTCGATCGCCCGGCGCAGGTTGCGGAACGAGTTCATGTTCTTGATCTCGACCTTCTCGCCGAGCTTCTCCGTCCCCGCCGGGCGGATCGAGATGTTCGCGTCGCAGCGCAGGCTCCCCTCCTGCATGTTGCCGTCGCAGATGCCGATGTAGCGCACCAGGGTGTGGAGCTTGCGCAGGTAGGTCTCGGCCTCCTCGGGGTTGCGCAGGTCGGGCTCGCTCACGATCTCGAGAAGGGGCACGCCCGCCCGGTTCAGGTCCACGAAGGAGTGGCCGGGGTCGGTCATCTCCTCGCCGTGGATGAGCTTCCCGGCGTCCTCCTCCATGTGGATGCGCACGAGGCGGATGACGCGCTCCTCGCCGTCTTTCGTCAGGATGCGCACCTCGCCCCCCTCGCAGATGGGCTCCTCGTACTGGCTGATCTGATAGCCCTTCGGGAGGTCGGGGTAGAAGTAGTGCTTGCGGGCGAAGCGGCAGCGGGGGGCGATGCGCGCGCCCACGGCGAGGCCGAGGCGGAGGGTGAACTCCACCACCTCGCGGTTCAGGACGGGGAGCACCCCGGGCAGGCCGAGGTCCACCGTGCAGGTGTGGGCGTTCGGCTCCCCGCCGAAGGAGGCGTCCGAGCCGCAGAAGATCTTGCTCCGGGTCCGGAGCTGGGCGTGGACCTCGAGGCCGATCACCGTTTCGTAGCTCATTTCCCGCTCCCTTGTTCCGGAATGAAGCGCTTCCGCATCTCCCCCATGTTCGCGGAAAACGGCGGCGGGGGAAAGCCGCCCCGCTCTGGAGGAGCCCCGCCTCCCTCGCCTAGGGGCTGGCGGCCTCCGCCTAGGGCGTGGCGGCGGGGAGCTCCAGGTGATGGCGGGTGGCGCCCTCGAAGGCGGCCGCGGCCCGCAGGATGTCCTGCTCGCCGAAGGGGCGGCCCAGCAGCTGGAGGCCGATGGGGAGCCCCGAGGAGGTCAGTCCGCAGGTCTGGCTGAGGCCGGGCAGGCCGGCCAGGTTGCACGGGCCCGCCAGGACGTCGGAGAGGTACATGCTGAGCGGGTCGGTCATCCGCTCGCCCAGGCGGAAGGCGGGCGTGGGCGAGGTGGGGGTGAGGATGACGTCCACCTTCTCGAAGGCCGCCTGGAAATCGCGGCAGATGAGGGTGCGGACTTTTAGCGCCTTGGTGTAGTAGGCGTCGTAGTAGCCCGAGGAGAGAACGTAGGTGCCCAGCATGATGCGCCGCTTCACCTCGTCCCCGAAGCCCTCCTCCCGGCTCGCCGCGTACATGCCGATGAGACCGCCCTCCTCGGCGGAATCGGCCTCGGTGCGCAGCCCGAAGCGCACCCCGTCGTAGCGGGCGAGATTGCTGCTCGCCTCGGCCGGGGCGATGATGTAGTAGACCGGGAGAGCGTATTCGGTGTGGGGCAGGGACACCTCTTGGATCTCGGCCCCGAGGCCCTCCATCACCCCGACGGCCTCGCGCACGGCGTCCTCCACCTCCGGGTCCATTCCCTCGATGAAGTACTCCTTCGGGATGCCGATCCGCATCCCCTTCACCCCGGCGCCGAGGCTCTCGGTGTAGTCGGGGACGGGCGCCTCCGACGAGGTCGAGTCGAGCGGGTCGTGGCCGCTGATGGCCCCCAGGACGAGGGCGGCGTCGCGCACGTCCCGCGTCATCGGGCCGATCTGATCGAGCGAGCTCGCGAAGGCGACGAGGCCGTAGCGGGAGACGCGGCCGTAGGTCGGCTTGAGCCCCACGATGCCGCAGCAGGCCGCCGGCTGGCGGATCGAGCCGCCCGTGTCGGAGCCGATGGCGGCGGCGCACGAGCGCGCGGCCACCGAGGCGGCCGGGCCGCCGCTGCTTCCGCCCGGGATGACGTCGAGGTCCCAGGGGTTGAGGGTGGGCCCGAAGGCGCTCCGCTCGTTGGAGGAGCCCATGGCGAACTCGTCCATGTTGAGCTTGCCGAGGATGACGGCGCCCGCCTCCTTCAGCATGCGGATCACCGTCGCGTCGTAGGGGGCGATGAAGGGCTCGAGGAACTTCGAGGCGCAGGTGGTGCGCACTCCCTTGGTGCACAGGAGATCCTTCGCGCCGATGGGGATCCCGAGCAGGGGGGAGGGATCGCGCTCCTCCCCCAGCCGGCGGTCGGCCTCGCGGGCGGCGGCGAGGGCCTCCTCGCGCATGACGGTGATGTAGGCGTTGATCTTCTCCTCGGTCTCCTCGATCCGATCGAGGTAGGCGCGGGCCGCCTCCTCGGCGGAGACCTCCCGCGCGCGGAGCTTCTCTCCCAGGGCGTGGACGGTGAGGGCGACGATTTCGTTCATGCGGAAGCGGCTCCTCCGGGTCGGGCGCGCGGGGGCTCAGACCTCGTCGCCGAACGATATGCCGACGGCGCGGGCGACGCGAATGAAATCGCCGTCGGGGGGAACGAGGCGCTGGCCCTGGGCGGCCTCGGCGAGCGGCGCCAGGACGATCCGGCCGTTGCGGAGGGCGACCATCTGGCCGAAGCGCCCTTCGATGGCGTTCAGGGCGGCGTGGACGCCGAACCGGGTGGAAAGGTTGCGGTCGTAGGTGGAGGGCGTCCCGCCCCGCTGGATGTGGCCCAGGACGGTGACCCGGGTCTCGATGCCGGTCTCGCGCTCCACCGCCTCGCCCACCAGGTTGCCGATCCCCCCCAGGCGGCGCGGCTCGGTGGGGTCGTCCACCAGCGCGCGGACGACGACGTCCTTCTCCGCCTCGTGGGCGCCCTCGGCGACGACGATGATGCTGAAGTTCCGCCCCGAGGCGCGGTTTTCGCGGACGGAGGCCACGATCGAATCCATCGTGAAGGGAATCTCGGGGATGAGGATGATGCTCGCCCCGCCGGCCAGGCCCGAGAAGAGCGCGATCCAGCCGGCGTTCCGCCCCATGACCTCGATGACCATGGCCCGCCCGTGGCTCTCGGCCGTGGTGCGGATCTTGTCGATGGCGTCGGTGGCCGTGCCCACGGCGGTGTCAAAGCCGAAGGTGACGTCGGTGGCCATGAGGTCGTTGTCGATGGTCTTGGGGACGCAGATGGCGGGCAGACCCTTCTTGGTGAGCGCATAGGTGATCTGGATCGTGCCGTCGCCCCCGATGGCGATGAGGCCGTCCAGCCCCGCCTCGCGGAAATTCTCGAGCACGGTGTCCGAGAGGTCCACCTGCTTCTGCTCGCCGTCGATGGTCATGAGGAAGGAGAAGGGGTTGTCCCGGTTCGAGCTGCCGAGGACGGTGCCGCCCCGTTGGAGGAGGTCCTCCACGTTGTCGGCGTCGAGGAGGGTGAGCTGCTTGTGGATGAGGCCGCTGTAGGCGTTGCGGATTCCCATGACGCGCACGTCGGCCTGCTCGGCGGTGAGGACGGCGGCGCGGATGACGGCGTTCAGGCCCGGGCAATCCCCCCCTCCGGTGAGGATTCCCAGATTCCGCACCCGCTTCCTCGACCTCGAAGGTCCGGTCGCCATGGCGTCAACCTCTCCTTTCGCTGGGGCGATGGCGGCTCAGGGGCGGCGCAGCAGGAAGAGGGCGTAGTCCAGCGCCTCCCGGCCCCCGTGGCGGTGGTAGATCTCCAGCTCCTCCTGCCAGGCGTCGAGCGTGGCCAGCGCCTCGGCCGACTCCCGGTGCTCCTTCCGGTTCTCCAGTATGGCGTGGGCCTGGGGCGCGAGGTAGCCCTCCCAGGCGGTCTTCCCCGACATCTCGGCCGACTCGACGGGAAAGCCCGCCGCCTGGAAGCGGGCCCGGCGGCCCTCCATCTCGAGGATCTCGGCGGGCGCGGACCGCCCCAGCCACTCGCGGACGGCATCGCTCGCCTTCGCCGAGGCGCCCGGCCGCCAGACCAGCTCGGAGAGGACGAGCCATCCGCCGGGGCGGACCACCCGGGAGAGCTCGGGCAGGGCCTCCTCCGAGTCGAAGGGGCGGGGGGGGGCGAGGAGCAGGGCCGTGTCGAAGAACCCGTCGTCGAAGGGGAGGGACCCGGGGTCCCCGTCGAGGACGTTCACCAGATGGGCGAGGTCCTCGAAGAGCGCCCGGCGCCGCGCCTCCTCGGCGAACTCGGGCCGGCTCTCCATCCCCGTCACGGTGCAGCCGAAGCGCTTGGCCAGGGTGAGGAGCGTCCCGCCCTTGCCGCAGGCGGCGTCGAGCACGTTCGTGCGGTCGTCGAGGCGGCAGCGCTCCCCCAGCTTTTCCAGCGCCTCGGAGGTGACGGGCGACAGGTGGAGGTTGTGTTTGAAAAGATCGAACGCGTCAAGGACCATGCGGGCGAAACCCCGGACGCACTAGAAAGGGGAAAACCCGACCAGATCCAGCATGAGCAGCAGGGAGGCGACGCCGAGAACTCCCAGAATGAGCAGA
>JAZGDQ010000269.1:0-2308 GCA_036477985.1 bacterium | reverse complement strand
AATAGTGCTTCACGAGCTGCGCCGCATTCAGAAATTGATATTTCTCAGGGTCTTTTCTTAAGATCGCAATTTGGGCGAACCAAGGAGAGTTTGCACGATCATCTCTAATGGCGTCATACGATGGCGAGAATTTGGCTGGGTGCGAATCAAGGCACTCCAAACACTTCGATTCGATAGCGACAACGTTATCATCTTTTTCTAGGAGCACATCGAGGTGCGGGGGAGTCCCCCGAATTCCCATCGGGCACTTGGCTTCAAATCGAAGACTCCGAAATCCATTCACTCCGCAGAGAGACAAATGCCTTGGCTCTTCTTTCCATAAAGCGAAATTGTTTACGACAAGAGCGGAAGAGGAACGGATCGCCTGCATCTTGGGAGGCGCAGAGGGATTTCCAATAAGCTCACCCCCACTTCCCTCAGCAAAGTCGGATTCAAACATTTCGATGTTCACGCCCGGAAGAAAATTATCTTCCAGCTTTTCTGCATGCCCGGATGAATTCTGCAATTTCCCGGATTGGAAAGCATCAAAGGCGTCCACTAGAGCATCTTCGCATTTTTTGAGCGTCGTCAATGACATATCCATCCACTCACGTTATTGGCCTTATACACGTCGGCAAATGGGTGTCCTTGAGGCGTCCCATCTGGACAAAACCCGAACCGAAGGGCGGCGTTTTCCCTTCCGGGGCGTAATGCTCCCTTCCCCCTCTCCCCGCCTACGCCTTCGCCTTCACGGTGAGGGTGAACCGCTCATCCGCCATGAGGCATTCTGCCTCGGGCAGGCCCAGCTCCTTGCGGACGATGTTGGCGCCCTGGACGAGGGCGGCGATCTTGTAGCGCGCGTGGCGGCGGCTCATGCCCTCGCGCCCCATTCCGCAGTCGGAGACGAGGACGAGGCGCTCGGCCGGGATGTGCTGGAGCGCCTCGCGGATGTGGTCGGCCACCCCGGCGGGCAGCTCCACCTGGAGGTGGTGGTGGTCGATGACGCCGATGGCGATCTTCTTACCCTGGATGCCGGCGCCGATGATGTCGAGCTCGGCGCGCCCGGAGCTGCACGACTCGAAGGTGATGACGTCGCAGTTCACCTTGTTGTAGTACTCGATCGAGGGCGCGTACTTCTGCACCTCATCGAACATCCGCTGCTGGGAGGGGTTGCCCCAGCAGGTGTGGCACCACACCTCGCACTTCTCGCCCAGGCCCTTCACGGTGTTGTTGAAGACGTCCACCAGGAAATCGGGCGTGATGGGGCCGTCCGTGGCGCCGCGCGCGGCGAGCATGTGAATCTGCGGCTCCTCCATCTGGATGACGGGGCAGCCGGCCTCGGCGAGCTCGGTCAGCTCCGCGTTGAGGGCGTCGCTGAAGCCCATGATCCGCTCGCGCATGTCCTTGTAGTGGTCGTCCTGCACGGCCATGGCCACAATCTCGGGCGTGATGGTCCCGAACTTGACGGGCTTCTTCGTCAGGCGCTGGGCCACCTTCCACATGGCGGTGTACTGAAGCGTTCCGCGCCCGACGGGGCCCATGAGCCGGGGGACGATCCGCGCCTCCAGGTAGTCGTGGAGAATGTGGCCCGAGGGGAAGCGGACGCCGGTGCTGTGCGGCCGCGGGTTCGGCTTGTCCTGCTCGAAGCCGTCCATGTGAAGAATCGGGTAGGTGGTCCAGCTCTGCCCGCCGACCTCATCGTCGTAGTGGGCGTCGCCGTCGGTGACGATGTCCAGGCCCGCGCACTCCTGGTCGCGCAGGTAGACCGAGACGGCGTCCGTGTACTGGTCCCGGTAATTCGAATTCGTCATGGCCGAGAGAAACGAATTCGTCCCCAGGTTCACGGTGTACCAGGAGGGCCGGGGCAGGGACCCGATGATGGAGGTGGGAAGGGTGATGTCGCGGGTCGCTGTCAGCATTTGTCTCTCCCCCGTTGAAGGCTCACATCTCGCCGAGTGCGGCGGGTTCTTTTTAGACCATCTCTCTTGGATCTTCTCTCTGTTTGGCCCCGCCTATTTCGCCGGAATGACGGGCAGGAGGATGTAGGCCGGCCGGTCGGGGCCGAAGTGGAGCGTCACCTTTCCGCCGAAGATCGCGGCCGGGCGGTCGCGCGGCTCGTTGTGGAGAAAGGGCCCCACCCCGGTGAACTCGTTTTTCATGTTCGAGAGGCGGCCGCCGCTGCCGCCGGGGTAGACGTAGTCCTTCCCGCGCACGCTGAGGGCGATGCGGTGCCCGGCGGGAACGACGATGCAGGTGGGCCATACCTCGATGTCGAGCTCGACCGCCTCGCCCGGGGTGAGGGGCTGCTTCTCGTCGTGGGTGTGATAGG
>JAZGDQ010000268.1:0-2230 GCA_036477985.1 bacterium | reverse complement strand
AAGTAATGGAAGGCGTTGCACGAGACGACGGTGTCGAAGCTCCTCGCGCGGAAGGGGAGGCGGTTCGCCCCGGCGCCGAGGAAGGCGGCGCGCCCGCCGGTTTTCCTCCGGGCGAGGGCGAGCATCTCCGCGCTAAGATCCGCGCCGACGAATTCCGCCGAGGGGCGCCTGGGCGCGATGGCCTGGAAGAGCGCCCCCGTGCCGCAGCCGACGTCGAGCACCTTGTCGTTCGCGCGAAGCGCGAGCCGCTTGGCCGTCTCCTCGAGGGTGGCGCGGATGTAGAAGGACCACCGCTCGTCGTAGACCGGGGCGAGGCGGGCGTACTCTCTCCGCACCGCCAGCTCTCCGCTCTTCGAATCCACGCCCTGCATGATCCACCCCCTTCATGTCGCCCGCCTCGAAGGTGGGATTCGAGTAAGTATTTGTCAACAGAATAAAATATATATACATGATAGGGAAAACCAATAATTGGCGATTGACACTGGATGAAAGCCCGAGGAGGGGCGCCGTGCCCCGCCCCGCCTCCGCAAGGGAGCGGAGAGAGGCCCTCAAGGGAGCCAGGGGAAGGGCGACCATCCGCATCCCGTCACCGGCCGGGGGAGGGCGCGCGGCAGGGGTGTATGTATATAACATATTGATATATAATGAGTTATGCATAAAACAACACTGTCTGCCGGAGGCCGATCCGTGGGGTCGGGGAAACAGGCCCGCCCCCGCCGGACCGGCGTCCTGGAAGGCCGTGAAAGCCCGCAAAGGGTGGGGAAAACGGGATTTCAGAGAGAGAAGCTCGGCGCGAATCACGGTGATCGCGAAGAAGTTCCACGTGGAACATCACTTTTGGCCTATTGCCCCCATTCTATGTTCCATGTGGAACATTCTGCTTGCGTTTCCCCGTCCGGTGTGAGAGTTTGTGCGGACACACTTTTTAGCGCCAGGAATAAAGGAGAATCGTTCGGCCATGCAAGAGGAAGTGCCATCGGCGCACCCGGCGCCGGAGCGAAACGAGGATCCGGCCCCCCCGAAGAGCCGCGTCATCGCCGTCGTCAACCAAAAAGGGGGGGTGGGGAAGACCACCACGACGGTCAACCTCTCCGCCTGCCTCGCCGTGGCGGATGAGCCGACCCTGCTGGTGGACCTTGACCCGCAGTCCAACGCGACGAGCGCCTTCGGGATTCAGCCCAAGGGGGCGGCCCTCTACCGGGCCCTGGTCTTGGGGGAGAGGATACAGGGTGAATCGATACAAACAACTGATATTAAAGGACTTAAAGTATTACCCTCTTCCATAGACCTGGTGGGGGCGGAGCTCGAGCTGGCCGATCTCCCCGACCGCGCCGAGTGCCTCCGCAAGGCCATCGCCCCCCTGCGGGAGGGGTTCCGCTTCGTCTTCATCGACTGCCCCCCCTCCCTGGGGCTCCTCACGCTCAACGCCCTGCGGGCGGCGGATGAGGTCCTCATCCCCATCCAGGCGGAGTACTACGCCCTGGAGGGCCTCGCCCGCCTCATGAAGACGGTCGAGCGAATCCGCAAGTCCCTCCATCCGGACCTTCGGGTGGGGGGTATCGTGCTCACCATGTATGACGGGCGCACCAATCTGTCCCGCCAGGTGGGGGAGGAGCTTCGCTCCCATCTGCCCGATCTGACTTACCGGGTGGCGATTCCGAGAAGCGTCCGTCTCGCCGAGGCGCCGAGCCATGGAAAGCCGGTGATCGGCTACGACATCTCCTCCCCCGGGGCCCAGGCCTACCTCGCCATGGCGAGCGAGTTCCTGACCCGGGTGGGCAGAAAGCGGGGAGGCTAGGGAATGGCCACGAGCGGAAAGCGCAAGGCCCTGGGCCGGGGATTGGACGCCCTCCTGTCGCCGGAGCCCCTGCCCCGGCAGGTGGAGCCCCCGATCCGGGAGGAAGCGCCCGCCCCTCCCGAGGGGCCCCCCGATGCGCCCGAAAGAGGCCGCCTCGCCCGGGTTCCGACGGAGAGGCTCCGCCCCGGAATCCACCAGCCGCGCATCGATTTCGACGACGAGGCCATGGAGGAGCTGGCGGAATCCGTTCGCCGGCACGGGATTCTCCAGCCCATCCTGGCGCGCGCCGCGGGGGAGGACTACGAGATCGTGGCGGGCGAGAGGAGGTGGCGCGCCGCACGGCAAGCGGGTCTCAAGGAGGTCCCCGTCCTCCTCGTCGAGGCCGCGGGGGAGAAGGCCCTCGAGATCGCCGTCGTCGAAAACGTCCAGCGG
>JAZGDQ010000267.1:0-3190 GCA_036477985.1 bacterium | reverse complement strand
ACGCCCAACCCCGAATGCGGGCCGGCCGCGCCTAGCCCCCCTCCTCGACGAGGGAGTAGCGCGGGTCGGCGGCGAGGCACTCGGCCTCGGGGAGGCCCTGCTCCTTGCGGACGATGTTCGTCCCCTGCACGAGGGCGGCCATCTTGTAGAAGGCGTGGCGGCGGCTCATGCCCTCCCGGCCCATCCCGCAGTCGGAGCAGACGACGAGCCGCTCGACCGGGATGTTCTCGAGGGCGCGGCGGAGGAGGGCGGCGACCTCCTCGGGCCGCTCGACCTGGAGGGTGTGGTGGTCGATGGCGCCGATGGCGATCTTCTTGTCGGTGATCCGCTCGCCGATGGCCTCGAGATCCATCCCCCCCGAGCTGCAGCACTCGAAGGTGATGACGTCGGCGTCGAGCTTGTTCATGGTCTCCAGGGCGGGCTTGTAGCTCTGGGGCTTGGCGAAGATGCGCTGCTGGGCCGGGTTGCCCCAGCAGGAGTGGCACCACACCTCGGTCTTCTCGCGCAGCCCGCGCACGGTGTTGTTGAAGACCTCGGCCATGAAGTCGGGGTTCAGGACGTCGTCGACCAGCCCCTTGGCGGTGATGAGGTGGACCTGGGGCTCCTCCATCTGGATGGCGGGGCAGCCCGCGTCGGCCAGCTCCATGAGCTCCTCGCGGATGGCGTCGCTCACCGCGATGATCCGCTCGCGGATGTCCTTGTAGTGGCGGTCCTGGACGGCGAGGGCGAGGAGTTCGGGGGTGATGGTGCCGAACTTCACGGGCCGCTTCGTCTGGCGCTGGGCGGTCTTCCAGATGGCCGTGTACTGAAGCTCGCCCCGCCCCACCGGGCCCACGATGTGGGGCATCATCCGCGATTCGAGCACGTCGTGGAGAATCTCCCCCCGCGGCGTCGTGATTCCCGCCTTCCCGCCCTGGGAGCGGTAGGCGTGGAAGCCGGCGAAGCCGTCCATGTGGCGGGCCGGGTAGCTGAACCAGCTGTGGCCCCCCACGTCGGTGTCGAAGCGGCAGTCCCCGTCGGTGAGGATGTCCAGCCCGGCCAGCTCCTCGTCGCGCAGGTAGGAGGAGACGGCGTCGGTGTACTGCTCGCGGAAGCGGGCGTTGGTCATGGCCTCGCGGAAGGAGCGCGCCCCCAGGTTCTCGGTGTACCAATGCGGGCGGGGCAGGGAGCCGATGATGGTGGTCGGCAGGATCGTCTCGGCGGTGGCGCGGAGCATCGCACTTCCTCCTGTTGTTCTAAAAAGGCCCGGTCTTGCGCAGAGAGGCCCGGCCGCTTCGGGAGGCGCCCATGATGTCACGCGCCGGAGAGGGGGGCAAGGAAGCCGCGCGGGCGGCGCGTTTCAAGGAAATCGGGGGAGCGCGGGTCCGCTCAGATCGCCTCGGTGATGGCGAGGAGGTGCGCGGGGACCTCGATCGAGCTCGTGTCGATGGTTTCGATCGGCTCGCCCAGGTAGATCTTCTTGATGGCGCCGCGGACGATCTTGGCCGAGCGCGTCTTGGGCAGCGCCTGGACGAACTTCACCACCTCGGGCCGAAGGCTCTTGCCCAGGTAGGAGACCGTCTCGTCCTTCAGCTCCTCGCGCAGGGCGTCGTCGGGCGCGGTCCCCTCGACGAGGACGACGAAGCAGGCGAGGCACTCCCCCTTGATGGGGTGGGGGGCGCCGATGACGGCGGCCTCGACCACCGCGGGGTGGCGAATGAGGGCCGACTCCACCTCGGCCGGGCCCACCCGCTTTCCGGCCACGTTGATGGTGTCGTCCGAGCGCCCGAAGAGGCGCCACTGCCCCGCCTCGTCCACCTGGGCCCAGTCGCCGTGGTACCAGACCCCCTCCCAGCGGGAGAAGTAGGTCTCGAGGTAGCGCGCGTCCTCGTTCAGGAAGCTCTTGGTCATCGAGGGCATGGGCTGCTTGCAGACGAGGTGGCCGATCTGGCCGCGGACGGAGTTCCCCTCCTCGTCGAAGACGTCGGCGTCCACCCCGAGGGCGGGCCCGCCCAGGGAGCAGGGGGCGAGTTCCGCCACCGGGTAGGGCTGGAGGAGGCAGCCGCAGATCTCCGTTCCCCCCGAGATGTTCATGACGGGGCAGCGGCCCCCGCCCACCTTCTCGAAGTACCACATGTAGGATTCCGGGTCCCACGGCTCGCCCGTCGAGCCGAGAATCCGCAAGGAGGAGAGGTCGTGCTTCTCCAGCCACTCCTCGCCCGCGCTTTTGAGGACGCGAATCGCGGTGGGCGAAACCCCCAGGGTGGTCAGCCGGTGGTCGGCGATGAGCTTCCAAAGGCGGTCGGGCTCGGGGTGGTTCGGCGCGCCCTCGTAGATGAGGTAGGTCCCCCCGCCGAACTGGACGCCGATCATCTCCCAGGGGCCCATCATCCAGCCGATGTCGGTGAACCAGAAGAAGACGTCCTCCGGGCGAAGGTCCATGCAGTAGCGGACCTCCTTGGCCACGGTGGCGAGGCAGCCCGCGTGGGTGTGGAGGGTGCCCTTGGGCTTCCCCGTCGTGCCCGAGGTGTAGATGATGAGGGAGCGCGCCTCGGCCGGGAGCCGCTCGGTCTCGGCCTCGGAGGGATGGCCCGCGGTGAACGCCTCCCAGGGGACGTCCCGCCCGGCCCGCATGGGCGTCTCGGCGCCCGTGCGCGGGAAGACGACGACCTTCTCCACCGGGGCGCCCATCTCGAGGGCGGCGTCCAGGGTGGCCTTGATCGGAACGGCCTTCCCCCGGCGAATCCCTTCGTCCGCCGTGAAGACGAGGCGCGCGCGCGCGTGGGCGAGGCGCTCGCCCACGGCTTCGTGCCCGAAGCCCGAGAAGATGGGGATGGCCGCCACCCCGGCCTTGAAGCAGGCGAACATGGCGAAGACGGTCTCGGGGATCATGGGCATGAAGATGCCGGCCGCGTCCCCGGGCTTCATCCCCATGGCGCGCATGGCGCCGGCCAGCCGGCTCACCTCGGCCGAGAGCTCGGCGTAGGTGAAGCGGCGCACCTCGCCCCCGTCCCCCTCCCAGATGAGGGCGGTGCGGTCGCGCGCGGGGCCGTCGAGGTGGCGGTCGATGCAGTTGTGCACGATGTTCAACTCACCGCCCACGAACCACTTCGCCCAGGGGAGCCCCCCGCTGTCGTCCAGAATCTCGTCGTAGGGCTTTTGCCACTCGACGCCCATGTCCTCGAGGAGGGCGCCCCAGAAGCGCCTTATG
>JAZGDQ010000266.1:0-3615 GCA_036477985.1 bacterium | reverse complement strand
GGACGCCGGTGATCTCGCCCACCGTGGCGTAGGCCTCGACGGCCTCCCCGATGGGCCCCAGGAGGTTTTCGGTCCCCCGGGCGGCGTCCCCCAGGCGGGCGAGGGCGGCCTCGGCCCGGCCCGCGTCCCGGCCCCGCTTCACCCGGGCGAGGCGCTCCGCCTGGCGGCGGCCGATCTCCGGGTCCACGGCGAAGATGGCGGGGGGCGGGGCGGGCTCGCCCAAGTGCTTGTTCACCCCGATGATGGCCCGCTCGCCCGAGTCCACCTCCTTCTGCCAGCGGTAGGCGCTCTCGGCGATCCACGACTGGACGAGGCCGCGCTCGATGCAGGAGACCATCCCGCCCCGCTCCTCGATCTCGGCGATGATCTTCTCCATCCCCGCCTCCATCCGGGCCGTGAGGTTCTCGAGGAAGTAGGAGCCCCCGAGGGGGTCGGCCACGTCGGGCGCGCCGCTCTCGTGGGCGATGATCTGCTGGGTGCGCAGGGCGAGGAGGGCGCTCTCCTCGGTGGGCAGGGCGAGGGCCTCGTCGTAGGCGCAGGTGAAGATGGTCTGGGCGCCCCCGAAGACGGAGGAGAGGGCCTGGTAGGCGACGCGCACGATGTTGTTCTCGGGCTCGGCGGCGGTGAGGGTGCTGCCCCCGCAGACGACGCCGAAGCGGAAGAGCCAGCTCCGGGGGTTTTCGGCCCCGAAGCGCTCGCGCATGATGCGCGCCCAGAGGCGGCGCATGGCCCGGTACTTGGCCACCTCCTCGAAGAAGTCCGAGTGGGTGTAGAAGTAAAAGCTGATCCGCGGGGCGAAGTCGTCCACCTTCATCCCGCGCGCGATGCAGCGCTCGGCGTAGACGATGGCGTCGGCGAGGGTGAAGCCCCCCTCCTGGACGGCGGTGGCCCCGGCGTCGCGGAAGTGGGCCCCGGCGGCGCTCAGCGTGTTGAAGCGCGGGGTGTGGCGCAGGCCGTGCTCGATGGTGTCCACGATGAGGCGCAGGGAGGGCTCGGGGGGGAAGATCCAGGTTCCCCGGGCGACGTACTCCTTCAGGATGTCGTTCTGGATCGTGCCCGTCAGGCGCTCGGGCGCGACGCCCTGCTTCTTCCCGACGGCGATGTACATGGCGTAGAGGACGGCCGCCGTCGAGTTGATGGTGAAGGAGGTGCTGACCTCGCCGAGGGGGATTTCGGCGAAGATCGTCTCCATGTCGTCGAGGGTGTCGATGGCGACGCCCACCTTGCCCACCTCGCCCGCCGCGCGCGCGTCGTCGCTGTCCAGGCCGAGCTGGGTGGGGAGGTCGAGGGCGACCGAGAGGCCGGCGTTGCCCTGCGCGAGGAGGAAGCGGTAGCGCCGGTTCGTCTCCTCGGCCGAGCCGAAGCCCGAGTACTGGCGCATCGTCCAGAGGCGGCGGCGGTGCATCTCGGGGTGGATGCCGCGGGTGTAGGGGTACTCGCCCGGCAGGCCGGGCGGCTCCGGGGGAAGGTCGCCGGGGCCGTAGACCGCTTCGACCGGGAGGCCCGAGGCCGTCTGGAACTCCCTGTCCTTATCCTCGCCGCTCATGCGGAATCCCTCTGCGCCGGGGCGCTTACTCCTGCGCCGGGGAGCCTACTCCTGCGCCGGGGGCGCTTACTCCTGCGCCGGGTCGGCTACGCCTGCGCGGGGCGCTACTCGCCCCGAAACTCGGGCGCGCGCTTCTCGAGGAAGGCGCGGACGGCCTCGTCGTGATCGGCCGAGGTCCAGGCCTCGCGGAAGAGGGCGGCCTCGAGCTTGTCCGCCGCCTCCCCGCTCAGCTCGCGCGCGGCGAGGAGGAGCCGCTTGATGAGGCGGATGGACATCGGCGCCCCCTCGACGATCTCCGCGGCCAGGCGCCTTCCCTCGGCCAGGCCCTCCCCCCGGGGGACGACCGCGTTCGCCACCCCGATGCGAAGCGCCTCGGCGCTCTCGAGCTTGCGGCAGGCCGTGAGCAGCTCCATCGCGCGCCCGTAGCCGGCGAGGCGGACGAGGCGGGCCGCCCCGCCCCAGGCCGTGATGAGCCCCACGCGCGCCTGCTTGAAGTGGAGGTAGGCGTGCGCCTCCATGACGCGCATGTCGCAGGCGAGGGCGATCTCGGTCCCCCCGCCCAGGGCGTAGCCGTTGAGGACGGCGATGACGGGGACGGGGAGGCGCGAGAGGCGGGAGAGGATGTCCTGCATCCTTCGGCTCATGGCCTCCCCCTTCTCGCCCGTGTCGAAGCTCTGGAGCCATTTCAGGTCCCCGCCCGCGCAGAAGGCCTCCCCGCCCGCCCCGGTGAGGATGACGGCCCGAAGATCCGCCTCCCCCGCCAGGCGGTCGATATGCCCGGAGAGGCCGCGCATGATCTCCTCGTCCACCGGGTTTTTCATCTCGGGACGGTTCAGCGTGAGGGTGGCGACGCCGCCCTCCTCCTCGCACAGCAAGTGGGACATGAGATCCCTACCCCTCCCTCCGCACGAAGATGGGGCTGCTCCAGGCCATGGCGCCGTCCTCCTGGGTCACTTTGACGAAATACGGGTTCCACCCGGGGAGGAAGTCCTCCTCGGCCACCTGAAACTCCGCCTCGACCTCGGCGGGCCCGCTTTCGGGGCTGATGCGCTGGACGCTCACCTGCTGGCGCACCCCGCCCGCCTGGACGATGTGGGGCTCCGCCCCCACGCCGTCGAGATCGACCTCGAAGCGCGCCACCGGGGTCCGGAAGCGCAGCCGCGCCCCCGCTCCCCCCTCCAGGCGGAACTCGACGCCGTCGGCGTCCCCGGTCGTGCGGCTCCGCCAGGCGAGGCGGCGCGCCTCGGCCCGCTGAATGCCCTCCTCGCGGTTGTCCACCTGCCAGTCGCGCGCCTCGCGGATGGCGCCCCGGTCCACCTCCAGCTCCCCGTGCCAGTGGGTCTGGCGGTTGCGCTGGTGGATGCGGGCGCCGCTCCAGGCGACGCGAAACCAGTCCGACCCGGCGGCGGCTTCGTCCTTGGGCCGCACGGCGGCGAGGGTCTTTCCGATCCGGCGCAGCTCGACGGCCTCGATTCCGCACTCCCCGACGCAGCGGACGCGGAAGGCGGGCGGGGCGCCCGATTCGAACTCCTCCCCCATGAAGTGCGCGCCCGAGGAGAAGGAGAGGTGAATCTTCTTCCCCGTCGTGCCGTAGACCCGGCGGGCGCGGATGGCCTCCCAGAGGGCCTCGCGCGAAAGATTCTCGGCGTAGACGCAGGCGAGGCCGCCGTAGACGCCGAAGATGGCCGCGCCCGGATAACTCGCCCCCGGCCGCCCCTTGTGGCCGTCGCTTCCGCAGACGATCCCCACCCGCCAGCCGCGCTCCAGGGCGTCCTCGACGAACCACTCGAAGACGCCCCAGGAGGAGTAGATCTCCATCACCCGCTCCAGCCCCGGGTGGTGATGCTCCAGGCTCGCCCGCCGGCCCCCGATGTGGGGGATGAGCATGACGTCCTCGCGCCCCTCGAGCGCGCCGTAGAGCGCCTCAAGCGGGTAGCGGTCGGTCTCCTGGTCCTCCCAGCCGGGGATCTGCCAATGGCTCGTCCGGTGGAGGGGGCCGTCGTCGCCCCGGTACATGACGTTGCGGTCCCCGCCCATCCCGGTGACGCCGGACCACTCGACCCCGAGGA
>JAZGDQ010000265.1:0-2171 GCA_036477985.1 bacterium | reverse complement strand
CATCCAGCGCGGAGCGCTCATCATGGTCCGGCTCTACCGCTACAGGCCGCCCGCGGCGGAGCCTGAGCCGCCCGCCGCGGAGCCTGAGCCTCCCGCCGCGGAGCCTGAGCCGCCCGCCGCCGGGGGTGACGAGAGTCCGCCCGCCGCCGGGGGTGATGAGAGTCCGCCCGCCGCCGGGGGTGATGAGAGTCCGCCCGCAGCCGGGGGTGATGAGAGTCCGCCCGCAGCCGGGGGTGGCGGGGCGCCTCCTCCCTCGGCGGAATCGGATAGGGTCGAGGTCCCCGACCTCGAGAATCTGACCGTCCGCGAGGCGCTCGTGGATCAGCTCCGCCCGCTGGGGCTGGGCATCCTGCCGGTGAGCCCACGCGAGGAGACGGACGACCGCAGCCAGGACAGGCGCATCGCCAAACAATCGCCGCCGGCGGGGACGCAGGTGAAGCGGGGGAGCGTCGTCCGGATCCGGACCTACCGCTATCAGGGGGAGAGCGAGGAGGTGAAGGTTCCCGTCCTCAGGGAAAAAACCCCCGAGGAGGCGCTGGCGCGGCTCCTCCGCCCCCTGGGGCTGGGCATCCAGGTGGTGGGGCGGGTGGACACGAAGAGCCGCCCCCAGGAGGGGCGCATCCGGGATCAAACCCCCCGGCAGGGGACCCGGGTGCGCCGGGGCACGGTTGTCCAGGTGAAGGTCTACCGCTACGCGCCGCCGCCGAAGCCCGACCGGGTGAAGGTGCCCGATCTGGTCAACCGGACCATATCCGAGGCCGAGAGGATCCTCCAGGAGGTGGGCCTCCGCCTCTTGGTGATGTCGGTGGGTCGGCACAAAACCTACGACCGCGCCCTCGCGGATCGCATCCGGCAGCAGTCGCCCTCGCAGGGAACCAATGTGCTCCGGGGCTCGGACGTCAGGGTGTTCGGGTACCGCTACGTGGGGCGGCCCTAGGTACAGGCGCCCGATTTGGCTCGCCGGACCATACCCGAGGCCGAGGACCTCCTGGCGCTGGCCCTCCTGGCATCGGGCAGGCGGCCTCCGGGGGGAGATCGTTTGGGGGAATCAATTTGAGACAGCGCCCGAGCAGCGGCTCGAGGACGAGGGCGGCGCCATCACCCTCCGCATTATCAATTCCGGGAGAATTGTACAGGGCCCAAATTCGCTGGCACGGCCTGCTCGGCGGCGTCGGGCGAAAAGAGAGGAAGGAGGATGCCGGATGTTCCGCCGTGCGCTTATCGGAATGATGATGGGGTTGCTACTGGGCGGGTGCACCCAGGCATGGGATTGGGCGTGGAGCAAGCCGGGCGTCTCCGCGAATGGGGTTCGCGACGCCGTGTTTGATTGCCGGCAGAAGGCGACAAGCGCTTCGGCGGCGGACCTTGCCGGAGCCGAGAATGTTTTTATCGAGTGCATGGAGCGAAGAGGTTTCAGGAGCCATGAGATGGAGTGAAATGAATCCACCGGAGCCCGGATTTTCCCGGCGGTCTTTGGCGGGGCCGAATCGCAGCGTAAAAGGGCTCTGAATCAACGCGAGAGGCCTTTTCTTCTCCCTCTCCCTCGGAGGGCTGTCTTTTTTCCCCTCTCCCTTGCTCGACTGAGCTCGCCGAAGTCTCGTTGCAAGCTGAGAAGCGGCGCCCGCAAGGGCGGCTGGGGGGAGGGAAACGAGGGTCCAAACCGGGCATATCCCCCCTATCCCTTGATGATGCCCCGCTTTTGTCCTAGGCTTTCTCTTGTCCGAAAAATCGAATGACAGCGCCGGAAGCCGCCTTTCTACGCGCGGATGGCTCCCCCTCTCTCGCGGGACCGAGGCGTTATGGGCTGCCCCAAGTGTGGCCAGGAGAATCCCGAAGGGGCGAAGTTCTGCAACGAGTGCGGCGCCGCGCTCGCCGCCCCGGCCAATCCCCGCTTCGCCTCCCCCGAGGACTACACCCCCAAGCACCTCGCCGATAAGATCCGCACGGCGCGGGACGCCCTCGAGGGCGAGCGCAAGCAGGTGACCGTCCTCTTCGCCGACATGAAGGGCTCGACCGACCTCACCCGGGATATGGACCCCGAGGAGGCGCGCCGCGTCCTCGAGCCCACCATGGCGGCCATGATGGAGGGAGTGCACCGCTACGAGGGCACGGTCAACAAGGTACTCGGGGACGGCATGATGGCCCTCTTCGGGGCTCCGATAGCGCATGAG
>JAZGDQ010000264.1:0-10111 GCA_036477985.1 bacterium | reverse complement strand
GGCCGGCTGGTCGGCCGGCAGATTCAAGGGGAGCGGAGCCCCCCGCGCGGAGGGGCGCGAGAAGCGGCTGGCGCGAATCGTCCTGGCGGGCGCCGTCCTCCTGGCTCTCTTCTCGGTCCCCAACATGCGGTGCATCCGGATCGATCCCAAGCGGACGATCGGCTACCCCGCGCGCGCCGTCGCCCTCCTGCGCGAGAGCGGGGGAGGGGGAAACCTGGTCGTCCACTTCGACTGGGGGGAGTACGTCATCTGGCACCTCGCCCCCCGCTTTCGGGTCTCGATGGACGGGCGCCGCGAGACGGTCTACTCCCCCGAGGTGTACCGCGAGTTTTTGGATTTCCTCTTCGGCCGCGGAAGGTGGGACGCCCACCTGGAGAGGAAGCGGGCGGACTTCGTCCTGGTCCCCAAAAAGCATCCGGTCTTCAACCTCATGAAATTGAAGCCGGGCTGGCGGCTGATCTACGAGGATCCGCTGGGGGGCCTCTTCGCGCCCGAGGGCGCGGAAGGGATCTCCCGCCTCCTGGCCGCCCGTCCGCCGAAGATTCCCCACGACGGGGCGGGAATGTGTTTTCCCTAGCGGGAGCTTGGGTTTTTTCGCCATCGGCCGCCTGCCGGCAGACGGAGGGTTGGGGAGGCAACCATCTTTTATGCCGATCTGGGTCAATTAGGACTTGACTAAATAGGTGGAAATGGGGTTTATTTGGATAAGAATCTCCTTTTTAAGGGCTCATCTAAAGGTCATCGCTGACGGGGGGTGAGATGCTCTATTCCAGGCCATGCGAATACGCCCTCCGGGCGATCACCTACATGGGAACCCGGACAGGGGAAGGGATGATTCGGGTTCAGGAGATCGCACAAGCCGAGGGGCTTCCGGCGCCCTTCCTGGCCAAGGTGCTCCAGCAGCTCACCCGGGCGGGCATCCTGAATTCGGTCAAGGGCCCGCGCGGCGGCTTCGGGTTCTCCCGGCCTCCCGAGGAGATCTCGGTTTTCGAAGTCGTGGCCGCGGTGGACGGAACCGAGGCGTTCGACCGGTGCGCGGTCGGCCTGGCCGAGTGCGCCGACGACTCGCCCTGCCCCCTCCACGACACCTGGAAGCCCCTGCGGCTGCGGATCACCGAATACCTGACGAACCTGACGGTGTCCGATCTGGCCGTGGCCATTCGGCGCAAGCGCGAGTTGATTCAGGCGGCGCGCGCGAATCCCTCGCTTCCGATTTCTTCTTCACCCTCTTGAGGGGGGGTGTATTTTTTCTTTATATTACATATTAATTAGTCTATATATCTAAATATCGGATTCTCTGCCCTTTCCGATTTCACGCCCGGGTCTGGGGGACCGGGGCGCCCGGCTTCCGGCAGGGGAGGCGGCGAGAGAGAAAGGGATGCCCCCCGCCTGGGCGGAGGGCGGCCCCGTCCCGAACAAGTTTCGCCTCTGCCTCTGACCGATTGAGGAGTCTTCCCATGCTGGCCTGGCTTCCGGAGAACGTTTCCACCTTCGGCGGAGACATCGACGGGATATTCGCCTTCGTCTACTACATCGTCGGCGCCTGGTTCATCGCCACCCAGGCCCTCATCCTCATCTTTCTCATCCGCTACCGGCGCCGCAAGGGGCGGCGGGCCGTCTACGCCCCCGGCAACTCCCTCTCCCAGGCGGCGTGGATTCTCATTCCCTTGGTTCTCGTTCTCTTTCTGGATCTTTGGATCGACTTCCGGAGCGCCGACGTGTGGGCGCGGATCAAGCTCTCGAACCCGCCCGCCGACGTGCAAGTGGTGGTGACGGGGAAGCAGTTCAACTGGATCATGACCTATCCCGGTCCCGACGGGCGCTTCGGGACGAAGGACGACAAGACGCTCGACAACACCTTGATCGTTCCGGTGAACAAGGTCGTCCGCCTCACCCTCAAGTCGGAGGACGTGATCCACAGCTTCTTCCTGCCCCATCTGCGCCTCAAACAGGACGTCGTTCCGGGGCGCGAGATCACCGCTTGGTTCCAGGCGACGCGGCCGGGAAGGTGGGAGATCCCCTGCGCGGAGCTGTGCGGCTTCGGCCACGGGGGGATGAAAGGCTGGCTCGAGGTGCGCTCGGAGGCGGACTACGCCGCCTGGCTGCGGAAGGAGTGGCCCTCCTCCTGAGGGTCCTTGGGGAAGAGCGTTCGGGCGGGCGGCCGCGCCGCTCCGAGATCGGGGAGGAAACACCCAGCGATGAGTGAAGGGGGAGGGGCCGCCGCGGGCGGCGGGGCGCACGCGCTTCACGAGGAGCCGAGCGGTTTCCTGCGCAAATACGTCTTCTCGACCGACCACAAGATGGTCGCCCGCCAGTACCTGTTCCTCGGGCTCCTGTGGGCGGCGGTCGGAGGCTATCTCTCCTACATCGTCCGCTACCAGCTCGCCTATCCTGAGACCGACATCCCCCTCCTCGGGCGCCCCATCGGACCCGACGAGTACAACGCCTTCGTCACCATGCACGGGACCATCATGGTCTTCTTCGTCGCCATGCCCCTCCTGCTGGCGGCCTTCGGGAATTTTCTGATCCCTCTGATGATCGGCGCGCGGGATATGGCCTTCCCCCGCCTGAACATGATGTCGGTCTGGGTGTTCACCCTCGCCTCCGCCGTCCTGCTTCTCTCCTTCTTCACCGAGGACGGGCCCGCCGCGGCCGGCTGGACGGGCTACCCGCCCCTCTCGGCCAAGACCGACTACGTCGGCGTGGGGCTGGGGATGGACCTGTGGCTCCTGGCCCTCGCCCTGGAGTTCGCCTCCTTCCTCATGGGCGGGATCAACTTCCTGGTGACGCCCATCAACATGCGGGCGCGCGGGATGTCCTTCCTTCGGATGCCGCTGTTCGTCTGGATGGTGATGAGCGCCTCCCTCCTCTTCCTGCTCTCGGTGGGGCCCATCATCGCCGGCGCCGTTTTTCTCCTGATGGACCGCAACCTGGGAACGGCCTTCTTCGACCCCGCGGGCGGGGGGGATCCCCTCCTGTGGCAGCATCTGTTCTGGTTCTTCGGACACCCCGAGGTCTACGTCATCTTCCTGCCCGGCCTCGGGATAATGATCGAAGTCACGGTCGCCTTCGCCCGCAAGACGATCTTCGGCTACAAGCCCATCATCATCGCCGTCATCGCCGCGGGCATCCTGAGCTTCACCGTATGGGCCCACCACCAGTTCCTCAGCGGGCTGGACCCGCGGCTCGCCACCCCCTTCAGCCTCACCACCATCCTGATCTCGGTGCCCTTCGCCCTGGTCGTCTTCGCCCTCATCGCCACCCTGTGGGGCGGGTCGATCCGCTTCTCCACGCCCATGCTCTTCGCCATGGGGGCGCTCTCGGTGTTCACCTTCGGGGGGGTGACGGGGATCTTCAACGGCGCGGCCGCCATCGACATCTACATTCACGACACCTACTTCGTCGTCGCCCATTTCCACTCCACCCTGTTCAGCGCCACCTTCATGGCCGGATTCGCGGGCCTCTACTACTGGTTCCCCAAGATGTTCGGCCGGATGATGAACGAGGCCCTCGGGCAGATCCATTTCTGGGGCACTTTCGTCTTCTTCTACCTCGTATTCGGGCCGATGCACCTCCTCGGGGTGGGCGGGATGATGCGCCGCATCTACGATCCGGCCCAGTACGAGTTCCTCCAGGGCCTGTTGCCCATGAACCGCTTCGTCACGACGGCCGCGATTCTTCTCCTGCTCTTCCAGCTTCCCTTCGTCCTCAATTTCTTCTGGAGCCTCTTCGCGGGGAAGAAGGCCGAGGAGAACCCGTGGGAGGCGACCACCCTGGAGTGGAGCGCGGCCTCGCCCCCGCCCCACGGAAACTGGGGGGCGGAGGCGCCCGTGGCCTACCGCGGGCCCTACGAGTACAACCCGCCCGGAACCGAGGAGGAGTGGGTCCCCCAGGGCCGCCCCCTCGCCGGGGTTTCGGGCGCGTCCGACTGAGAGAGGGGAGGGCGGGCGCCGCGCCCGCCGCCCCCGGCGACTTCACCGGCGCCTCCGCCGAGGGGGGCGCCCAGAGGAGAGTGAGCGGATGAGTTCGGCGACCGTTGGGGTTTCCCACGAGGCGGAGAGTTCGGCCGTTTCCTCGGGCAAGCTCGCGCTGTGGTGGTTCCTCGCCTCCGAGATCATGGTCTTCGGCAGCGTTCTGGTCTCCTTCGTCCTCCTCCGCCTCACCCACGCGGAATGGTCGGCCGAGGTGGCGCACAACAACGCCCTCGTCGGGACGATCAACACCCTCATCCTCCTGACGAGCAGCTTCACCATGGTGAAGGTCCACACCGCCTACAAGGAGCGGGACGCGGCCGCCTTCCGGCGCTATATGGGCGCCACCATCCTGTTGGGGCTGGTCTTCCTCACGGTCAAGGGCTTCGAGTACGGGGCCCACTTCGAGGAGGGCCTCCTGCCCGACAAATCCCTGTTCTGGGGCTTTTACTTCGGCATGACCGGCCTCCACGCCCTGCACATTCTGGCGGGCATCGCGGCGAACATCTCCCTTTTCGCGGTGGCGCGGACGCCCGAGGGCCTGGCGCGCTTCGGCCACCGCGCCGAGCTGAACGGCCTCTACTGGCACTTCGTGGACGTGGTCTGGATCTTCCTCTTCCCGCTCCTCTACCTGGGCTGAGCCCCCTCGGCGGGAAACCTGTATCGGGAGGGCGTATGGCGGCGGACGGTGATTCCCACCCCAGCTATTTCCTCGTGTGGATGTATCTCGTCATCCTCGTCCTCGTCTCGGTGGCGTGCGCCTACCTGATTCCGGGGGCGGCCGGCCAGGCGGCGATCTTCCTGCTCGCGGGCGCCAAGGCGGTGCTGGTGGGCTTCTACTTCATGCACCTGCGGGCCGAGCGGATCCTGATCCACTCCCTCGCCCTCGTCCCCCTCCTCGTGGTTCTCATTCTCTTCCTCGGCCTGATTCCCGACATCGTGTACGGGAAATGAGAGCGCCCGCCATGCGCGACATCCGCAAAATCGTCCTCGTCGAGCCCAAGAGCGAGGGGGTGAACGTCTACACGGGCATCCACATCCCCCGCCTGGGGGCGGTCCTCCTCGCCACGATCCTGCGCGGGGCCGGCTACGAGGCGAAGGTTTTCAGCGAGGACATCGCGCCGCTCGACGAGGAGGAGATCTTCTCGGCCGACCTGGTGGGCATCTCAGCCCTGACGAACACGGCCCGGGCCGCCTACGCGCTGGCGGCGCGCTGCCGCGAGCGGGACGCCCTCACCGTGATGGGCGGCACCCACGCCACCTTCATGGCCGAGGAGGCGCTCGATCACGTCGATTTCGTCGTCAAGGGCGAGGGCGAGGCCCCCCTCCTCGAGCTCATCTCCGCCCTCAATCGGGGGCGGCCGGTGGAGTGCATCGCCAACCTCGCCTACTGGACGGGCGGGGGCCGCGGCCGGGGGGAGAAGCGGCAAAATCCGATTCGCCCCTTCGTCAAAAACCTCGACACGCTGCCCATCCCCGATTTCGGGCTCGTCCACGGATGGGGGTCGGGCTGCGTGGCCGCGATCATGACCAGCCGGGGGTGCCCCTACGACTGCTCCTTCTGCTCGGTGACGGCCATGCACGGTCGAGGCTACCGCTACACGAGCGAGGATCGGGTGCTCGAGGAGCTCCGGCGCTACAAGGACCGCGACTACTTGTTCTTCTGCGACGACAACTTCACCGTGGACCGCAAGCGGACGAAGCGGATCCTCCGCCGCAAGATTCGCGAGGGGCTCGGCATGCAGTGGTCCGCCCAGGTCCGCACCGAGATCACCGACGACGTCGAGCTGCTGGAGCTCATGCGGGCGAGCAACTGCTTCAACGTCTACGTCGGCTTCGAGAGCTTCAACCCGCGCACCCTGGTCCTGTACAACAAGCGGATGGAGGTGGACCGCATCCGCCGGAGCATGGACCTGTTCCACAAGAACGGCATCAAGGTGCACGGCATGTTCGTCCTCGGCTCCGACGCCGACGACGCCGCCTCCCTCCGCAACACGGCGCGCCTCGCCCACAAGCTCGAAATCGACACGATTCAGTACATGATCCTCACGCCCATTCCGGGGACCGTCCTCACCAAGGAGTTTCAGGACCAGGGGCGGATCCGCACCCAGGACTGGACGTTGTTCGACGGGCACTACGTCACCTACGAGCCGCGCCGCCTCACCCCCTACGAACTCCAGAGCGAGACGCTCCGCGCCTACCGGAAGTTCTATTCCTGGGCGCGCATCGGCCGGCGGGCGCTTCAGCGGGACAAGTGGGTGACCCTGCTGCGGATCAACGCGCGGCGCTTCCTCAAGACCTGGCGCCGGGACAACCGGGCCTTCTTCGAGAATCTGCGCGAGGAGGTGTTCGCCGAGGCGCGCCGCCTGGCGGCCGCCGGGAGAAAGCGCGTGCGGCGGATCGCCGTGGTCGAGTCCCAGCTGCGCCGGGATCACCTCCGGTTCCTCTCGGCCTTCTTCCGGCGGCTGGGGGTGCGGGTGATCCCAATCGAGGCGGCCGGCGAGGCCGGCGGGGAGGACTGGGCCGCCTCGGCGCGGGAGGCCCTCGCGCGCCTGCGCCACCGGGTGGACTTCCTCGTCCTCCCGAGCGCGCGCCCCTGGCGGTTTTCCGAAGCCGCCGCCCCCCTGCTCGAGATGCCCCCGGCGCCCGATCAGACCGCCCTCCTGCGCCTGCCCCTGGACGAGGACGGGGCGCCGAGCTACCCGGCCTTCGTCCGCATCGGCGCGATGTTCACCAAGCGCCTGCGCAAGATCCGCCGCGCCTACGAGCTGGCCCTGCGGGAGCTCGAGCGGGAGGAGGGGGTCCTCTCCTAGGGCTCTTCGATCCCCCCGCCCGCTTTCGGGCCCGCATCCCGTCCCCCCCCCTTTCGATTGCGTGAGGCGCGCGCGCCCGTGCGCCGGGAGGGGATCGGAGATATACTCCCCTCCTGTTTTCCCGAGACTACCTTTCCGCTTTCATGGGCGAATCATCCGCGGGCGGTTCGAGGAGGGAGCCCGGCGTGGGCGACATGGAGCGCACCTTCCGCGAGGGAAACCTCAACGAGATGGCGGAGCTTCTGGCGTGCCCGGCCAAGTCGGGCCTCTACCTCACCCGCGCGCGGATCCGCCGGCTGGCCGGGGAGATGGGCCTTCGGGCGGGAGTCCAGGGCCGCGCCCGGATGATCGAGAGCCTCTTCCGCGAGGCGGGCTCCGAGGGAAGGGCCGAGGAGCTGCTCGGGCGGCTCGAGGCCGAGGCCGAGATGTGGCTCGGGCGCTTCCGCGCCTGGTCGAAGGAATGCCCGCCCGCGCAGGGCGCCTGGCGCGGATGGGAGGAGCGCGCCCGCGAGCTTCGCCGCCGCCTGCGGCGGGCCAAGAAGTGGGCGCGCCGCATCGATCCCCCCCCGTCCGAAGGGGCCGGCGGGTGACAACGCATTCCCGGCGCCTCCGCGCCGGGTCGGGTGGGCGGTTGTCTCAAGTGGAATATGGGAACTGTGGGAAGCGGCTCTTTTCCGCGGAGAAGGTGGAGAGCGGAAGACGCCCGAAATTCCCCACGCTTGCCCGGGACGAATCATGAAGATTGCCTTTATCGTTTTCGATGACCTGACCATGCTGGATTTCGTGGGATTCCACGACCCCGTCACCCGGCTCAAGACCATGGGCTATCTTCCCGACCTGGAGTGGCGCGTCTGCGCCCGCACGCCCGAGGTGGACGACGGGAGGGGGCTGCGCATCCAGGCCGACTCGGTGGGAGAGCCCCTCGGCGGCTTCGACATGATCTTCATCCCCGGCGGGATGGGGACGCGCACCCTCAAGGAGGACGGGGAATTCATCGGCTGGATCCGAACGGCCGAACCCTGCCGATACAAGGTTTCCGTGTGCACGGGATCGCTGATCTTGGGCGCGGCGGGCTTCCTCGAAGGGCGGACGGCGACCACCCACCCTTCGGCCTACGACCTCCTCGGCGACTATACGCCCAAGGTCTCGCGCGAGCGGATCGTGGACGAGGGCGACCTCATCACAGGCGGCGGGGTCGCCACTTCCATCGATCTGGGGCTCTATCTCTGCGAGCGCTTCGCAGGCTCCGACGCCAGGGCGAAAATTCAGAAGCAGATGGACTATCCCTACCAGGCCCCTCCCGCCCTGCGGCCCCAGTCGTCCGCTTAGAAAATTCCCTGTGCGGGAAGAAACAAAATGACCTTTGGACCATGGCCGTGCTGGGAGTTATTTGAAAATTCCGATTTGTGCGAGGTCCAGAGAGAGCGGATACGGCGCGTCGTCAAAACCCTTTTCGGCGCATCTCCTCGATGTGCACCCGGTCCTCGAGGGCGAACTCGCGCACCCACCGGGCGAGCTCGCGGTAGAATCCGGTTTCGGCTTCCTCCTCCATCGCGGCCGTGTAGAGGGGCGCCCAGCGCAGGAGGTGCTCGTCCATGAAGCGGGCGGCCTCGGCCAGGCGGGCGCGGGCGCCCTCCTCCTCGCCCGCGCGCCAGGCCTCCTCCTCCGCCCCGGCCAGGTGGGCGAGGAACTCCAGCTCCACGCTCAGGTGATCCATCGCGGCGACGCTGGAGTGGCGTGCGCCCCCGCTCCCGCGGCCGGGGTCGTAGCCGCTCGCGCGGTAGAAGTCCGTCACCCGATCGGTGGTCTTCGAGTTCAGGTGTCCGCTCTCGTCGAGGAGGGCGGCTTCGTAGGGCGGGGAGGAGAGGATGAAGAGGTGGGTGAAGTCCACCCGGAGGGTCTGGAGAAAGTCGGCGCCGGGCGGGCGGGGCGCGCCCTCGGGGAAGAGAAAGGGATAGTTTTCGGCGAGGAAGCCGATCAACTCCCCGTCCGGGGGATCGAGCAGGGCGGCGGCCTGGACGCGGTAGAGTTTCCGGCGGAGCCCGGCCTGCCCGGCCTGCTCCTCGGGCGCCGGGCGCGCGCGCCGGGCGGGCGGGCTCATTCGGGGAGGTCGTAGGCCTCCCGCTGCGGCTTGTTCGGCCGGCCGAACCACAGCGGGCGGCGCAGGCCGCCGGGCCCGGGAGCGGGCCGGGCCATCTCGAGCCACTTCTTGTAGTGCGCGTAGCTCTTCTGGGTGTCCACGGCGATGTCCCCGTAACGCTCCCCGGGCGCGGCCTTGAAGACCTTGACCGGCTGGTGCCAGCAGTGCATCCCGCTCACCGGATCCGGATTCACCGGGAAGGTGAGGTTCTGGTTCACCCCCACCTCGCTCCACCAGATCCGCTCGGTGTCGGGGTCCTCGCTCCGGTAGGGCGCCACGCCGTGGAGCTGGCGCATCCCGTAGCGCCCCTCCCCCTTCTCGTCGATGCGCACGACCGCGGAGGCGATGCGCGGCGCGCCCATTGTCTCGCTCAGCCGCCAGCGCCCGAGGTGGTGCGCCATGGCCACGATGCCGGGCTTGAGCCCCTCGGTCACCCAGCAGCGGGTGACGAAGTGGCCGATGGGGGTCTCGACCCGGGCCAGATCCCCGGTGCGCAGGCCGATCCGGCGCGCGTCCGCGGTGTTCACCCAGAGCGGGTTGTTGTGGGTGATCTCGTAGAGCCACTTCACGGCCGAGCGGGTGTGGATCAGGGTGGGAAGGCGGTAGTTGGGCATCAGGTCGAACTCATTCTCCTCCCGGCGCATGTCGCGCCAGTAGACGTGGGTCTTCTCGTAGCGGGGGATGGCCTGGTCCGCCCAGTTCCATTCGGCCATGGTCGGGCTGTAGAACTCGAGCTTCTTCGAGGGGGTGGCGAAACCCGCCCGCGGGCGGCCGCGGCTCATGGCGCCGATGGCCTTGCCCTCCTTGCGGACGGTCCCGGTCGCCTCGTCCACCTCGGCGCCCTCCATCGCCTCCGCCCCCAGCTCGCGCATGTGGACCTCGTACACCCCCTCCTCGACGGTGAAGACGCCGAATTTGCGCATGTACTCCAGCGGGGTCATCCCCTCTTTCTCGGCCGCCTCGGGCAGGCCCGGAACCCCGTTCTCGAACATCCAGCCGTAGTACTCATCGATCGTGATCTTCTCCCCCGGCCGGTAGGGGCTCTCGAAATGCTTGCGGATTCCCATGGCGCCGTCGGGGTCGATGCGCCAGGAGAGCTCGATGAGGAACTCGTCCTCCTCCCACACCTCGCCCGGGTTCGTCTCCCGGCTCGTCTCGAACTTCTCGCCCAGCCGCTCGCGCGCCAC
>JAZGDQ010000263.1:0-4975 GCA_036477985.1 bacterium | reverse complement strand
CCCGGATGCGCTCCTCGAACTCCCCGCGCACGCGGGCGATCTCGCCCTCCAGCTTCCGGCCCGACACCTTCATCACGATCAAAGCGGCCAGAACAGCCCCTACGGCCGCCGCAATAAGAACAGGCGCTAGCGTCTCCATCTACCAATCCCCCGGCTTACGTTCGCGGGAGGCAGCGAACCGCCTCCCGATCGGTGACTATCCAATCCATAAAACCCTCATCCGGCCCCGCCGGAAGAGGGTCGTTCCAAACGAGTTGAAAGGCGAAGCCCGCGCCCACCAGAGGCGGGCGCGAGGGCATCGCGGCGAAAAGGTGGTCGTAGTAGCCGCCCCCCGCGCCGATTCGCTCCCCCGCGGGGCCGAAGGCCAGCCCCGGCGCCACCACGGCGTCGAGGGCGGCGAGATCGCCCGGGGGGGCATCGGCCTCCGGAGCGGGGATGCCGAACCTGCCCGGCCGCAGATCCCGGCCGGGATCGCGGACGGCGTGGAAGGTCATGCCCTCATTCTGTACGCGGGGGAAATAGAACTCCCTGCCCGCCCGGGCGCTTTCCTCCCACAGGGCGGAGAGATCCGACTCCCCCCGGACGGGCCAGTAGATGCCCACGGCGCGCGCACCCAAGACGGCAAGGAGTGCATCCAACCGACGGCAGATCTGCCGGCTGAGCGCCAGGTGACGCTCAGGGGAGAGGGAATTGCGAAGCGCCCGCATCTGCCGGCGCCAGCGTTCTTTCTCCTCGGAGCGGTCCGCCCTCGAGGCGTCGGTCAAATCCGCCTCCGCGGCCCCGCCCTCTCCAATTACGAGGGCGATCGCCCCCGGCCGGCCTCCCCCCCCGAAATGGGAGAGGGGGAGCCGCCGAGGGCCTATAGAAAGCCCCACCTCAGTGCCGTGTGAGGAACGCTTCTGAACCCAGCATTCGCTAGGTGGGCGCCCAATTCCGCGGCTTCAGGCCGAATTCTCCCGAAGGAGAGGCTCACCACCGCAGGGAAGGACTCCCTGTTCAAAAGCACTGGGTCAAAATGCAGACCCCATCACGCGCACGGCAGGGCAAAACCCACTATACGGTCCGCATTATGCCATCAAAGGGAGAGTTTGGGTATCCAGCCAGGAGGGCGTGAAAAAGGCTTGTATTTAAAAGGCTTTTTCGAGCATTTCGATGAGCGAGTCCGCCTTCCGGGCGACGGCCTCGGCGCTCTCCTGCTCCTTTTTCCGCTCATCGAACAACTCGTTGGCGATGTTCATCGAGGCCAGGAGGACCACCTTGATCGGGTCGTTGCTCTGGCGCGAAACCTTGCGGATCTGCTCGTCCACGAAGGCGGCGAGGTGGGAGGCGTAGGCGGAATCGGCCGAGCTCTTCAGGTTCAGCTTGTGGCCGAAGATCTCGACCGTCACCTTCTGCTGGTCCATTCCCCGACTCCTCCCCTCGGCGAAAAGGCCGGCCCCGGGCTGCGGGGGGCGGCTAGCCGCTCGGGATGTGGCTGAGGATCCGCTCCACCCGCGCGCGAATGTCGGCGTGCTCCTGCTGGAGCCTGCCGTTCTCCCCGCGCAGCCGCTCGAGCTCCTCCTCCCGCATGTGGAGCTTTTCGGCGGCGCCGCTGGCTTCGGCCCGGACCTCGGCCATTTGGGCCTCCAGGTCCGCCCGCGCGCTGCGCAACGAGGAGAACTCCTCGAGCATGTTCATGAGGGCCGATTCCAAAGCGTCCAGTTTTTCGATGACCATCGGGACAGGATTTCCCGCCGGGCGCGAGGCGACCTTTCGAAAAGCATCTCGATTCGGGACCATTCTAAATTCGGCCCCGGCGGGTGTCAAGGAATCCGTCTCAGGCGCGGAGGCGGGCGCCCAGCCGATCGGCCAGGCGCGCGAGAATGGCCTCGATGGCCGCGTTCGCCTCCGCGTCCGGGATGGTGCGGTCGGGGCGGCGGAAGACGAGGGAGTAGGCGAGGCTCTTCTCCCCGCCCTGGGCCAAGGGGCCGCTCCGGTAGATGTCGAACAGGCGGACCGATTCGAGGAGATCGCCCCCCGCCTCCCGGATGTGGGACTCGACCTCGGCGTGGGGGACCTCCTCCCCGACCACGACGGCGAGGTCGCGAAGGTTGGCCGGATGGCGCGGCAAGGGGGCCAGCCGCAGGGGGAGGCGCTCCATCTCCGATACCGCCTCCAGGTCCACCTCGAAGACGGCGGCCGGCTGGCGGATTCCCCACCCCTCCGACACCGCCCGCGCGAGGCTTCCGATCACCCCGATCTGGGCCTCTCCGGCCCGCACCGCGGCCGCCGCGCCCGGCTCGAAGGCCGCCGATTCGTCTCCCCCCTCCAGAGTCTCGAAGACCAGGGGCGGAAGCCGGAGCGCCTCGGCCAGGCTCTCCAGCGCTCCCTTGAGACCGAAGAGGAGGGGCGGATGGTCCCCCTTCCCTCCGGGGGCGGGGCCCTGGGGCCACAGGGCGGGCGGGGCGTCCTCGGCGGCGAGGGCGGCCAGGCGGGTCACCTCCCGCGGGGCGGAGCCGCCGCCGGGCGCCCCATGAAAGGTGCGCCCTATCTCGAAGAGGTGCACCCGCTCCAGGCCGCGGTTCAGGTTCAGCGCGGCGTTGGCGAGCAGGCCGGCGAGGAGGCTGGTGCGCATGACGTCCATCTCCGCGCTCAGGGGATTGCGGATGGGCACGACGTCCTCCCCCGCACGGCCCAGCCGCGCCAGGGCGTCCCGGCTCACGAAGCTGTAGTTCAGCGCCTCGTTGAAGCCGGCCGCCGTCATGGCCTCGCGGGCCTCGCCCTCGATTCGCCGCAAGGGCGAGGGGGGCGCGGGCGGCAGGGAGGCGGCGGGCAGGGTGGCCGGGAAGCGGTCGTAGCCCCGCCGGCGGGCCACCTCCTCGATGAGGTCGATCTCCCGCTCCACGTCGGGACGGAAGGTGGGAACCTCCACCTCGAAGTCCCCGCCGGCCTCCTCCACGCCCATCCCGATCGCCTCGAGCGCCTCGCGCATCTCCCCGGCTCCGATCTCCTCCCCCAGGAGGGCGGAGACCCGGGCGGGGCGCAGCCGGACGCGGGCCGGGGCGACCGGCGCCGGATGCGCGTCCACCGCCCCGCGCGCCACGCGCCCGCCCGCCGAGCGTCGGATGAGCTCGATCGCCCAGTCGGCGGCGCGGCGCGTCCCGCCCGGATCGACCCCCCGCTCGAAGCGGTAGGAAGCCTCGGTGTTCAAGCCCAGGCGGCGCCGGGTGCGGCGGATGGTGGCGGGGGTGAAGTAGGCGCTCTCCAGGAGGATGTTCCGCGTCCCCGCCCCCACTTCGGAGTTCCCTCCCCCCATGACGCCGCCCACGGCCACGGGCTGGGCGCCGTCGCAGATCATGAGGTCTTCCGCGTCCATCTCCCGCGCCTGGCCGTCCAGGGTGGTGAACGGCCCGTCCTCCGGCCGCCAGCAGCGCACCACGACGCGCGGGCCGGCGAGAAGATCCATGTCGAAGGCGTGGAGCGGCTGGCCGAGGGTGAGCATGACGTAGTTCGTCACGTCCACCACGTTGTTGATCGGGCGCATGCCGGCCACGCGCAGGCGGCGCTGCATCCAGCCGGGCGAGGGGCCGATGGAGACGCCGCGCACGAAGCGGGCGACATAGCGCGGGCAGCGGTCGGGGTCGAGAATCTCGACGGGGGCGATCTCCCCCGCCTCCGTCTCGTCCTCCTCGCGCACCTCCATCTCCGGAAGGGCGAAGGGCCGCCCGAGGAGGGCCGCCGCCTCCCGGGCCACCCCCAGGACGGAGAGGCAGTCGGCGCGGTTGGGGGTGATGCTGATGTCGAAGACGACGGCGTCGAGCCCGAGGGCGGCGGCGGCGGGCGAGCCGATGGGCGGGTCGCCCTCGAGGACGAGAATTCCGCTGTGGTCATCTCCGAGGCCGAGCTCGCGCTCGGAGCAGATGATCCCCTCGCTGCGCTCGCCGCGGATTCGCGCGGCCTTGATCTTGTCCCCGCCCGGAAGGCGCACCCCCGGCGGGGCGAGGACCACCCGCTGGCCGGCCGCCACGTTGGGCGCGCCGCAGACGATGCGCCGCTCGCCCGCCCCGTCGTGGACGCGGCAGACCTTGAGCTGATCGGCGTTGGGATGGGGGCCGGCGGTGAGCACCTCGGCCACGAGGAAGCCCGCGAAATCCTCGCCGGGCCGCTCGACGGCCTCCACCTCCAGGCCCGCCAGGAGGAGGCCCTCGGCGAGGCGGTCCGCGAGCCCCTCCTCGGCGAGGTCGAGGTCCACGAAATCGGCGATCCAATCGAGGCTGATGCGCATCTTCGTCCCTTGCCGCCCCGCGCCCGCCGGCGGGAAGGGGAGGCGCCCCCTCCGCCCCGGCGGGCGCGGATCAGAACTGCCGGAGCATCCGCAAGTCGTTCTCGAAGAAAAGGCGGATGTCGCCGATTCCGTAGCGGAGCATGGCCACCCGCTCCACCCCCAGGCCCCAGGCGAACCCGCTCCACTCCTCGGGGTCGTAGCCCACGGCCTCGAACACCGCCGGGTCCACCATTCCCGCCCCGAGCACCTCCATCCACTCCCCCCCGTTGAGGAAGTCGCACGCGATGTCCACCTCGGCGCTCGGCTCGGTGAAGGGAAAGAAGCTGGGCCGGAGGCGCACGCGGAACTCGGGGCCGAAGATCTCCCGGACGAAGACCTCGAGCGTTCCCTTGAGGTCGGCGAAGGTGACTTTCTTGTCGACGTAGAGCCCCTCGACCTGATGGAACATGGGGGAGTGGGAGACGTCGGCGTCGCAGCGGAACACCTTCCCGGGGACGATGATCTTGACCGGCGGGGGCTGCTTCTCCATCACGCGGATCTGGACGGGAGAAGTGTGGGTCCGCAGGAGGAGATCGTCCGAGATGTAGAAGGTGTCCTGCATGTCCCGGGCGGGATGGTCCTTCGGGATGTTGAGCGCCTCGAAGTTGTAGTAGTCGCTCTCGATCTCGGGCCCCTCGGCCACGGAGTAGCCGAGCCGGGTGAGCGCCTCGA
>JAZGDQ010000262.1:0-8460 GCA_036477985.1 bacterium | reverse complement strand
TCCGAAATCTCCCGCGAGAGGAGGCCCGCCGCCAGAAGGCGCGCCACCGCCTCGGGGACAATCCGGCCCTGGGGCAGGGCGAGGGTGAGGTTCTCGGCGATCCGCTCCTCGGCGGTCGTCTTCGCGCCCGGAGCGGTCTTCTTGGCCGCGCTCATTCCGCCACCCGCTCGATGTCGGCGCCGAGGGCCCGGAGGCGCTCCTCGAGGCGCTCGTAGCCCCGGTCCATGTGGTACACCCTCCGGATCACGGTTTCTCCCTCGGCGGCGAGCCCGGCGAGGACGAGCGAAGCGCTCGCCCGCAGGTCGGTCGCCATGACGTGGGCGCCCCTGAGCGCCTCCACCCCCTCGATGTGGGCCGAGCGTCCTTCGACCCGGATGCGCGCGCCCATGCGGATCAGCTCGGCCGCGTGCATGAAGCGGTTCTCGAAGACCGTCTCCTCGATGACGCACTCCCCCTCGGCCAGGCACATGAGGGCCATGAACTGCGCCTGCAGGTCGGTCGGGAACTCGGGATGGGGCGCCGTCCGCACGCTCACCGGCCGGATTCCCCCGCCTCCCTCGACCCGGATCCAGTCCTCCCCCGACGTGACGCGCGCCCCGGTCTCGCGCAGACGCGCTACGAGGGCCACCAGGTGGGCGGGCGCGGCGCCCCGCACCGTCACATCCCCCCCCGTGATGGCGCCCGCGAGGAGGAAGGTTCCCGTCTCGATCCGGTCGGGGGGCACCCGGGCCTCGAATCCTCCCAGCCGCTCGGCCCCCTCGATCTCGATAGTCGATTCTCCGGCGCCCCGCACCCGCGCCCCCATCCGGTTCAGCGCCTCGGCCAGGGCGCAGACCTCGGGCTCGCGGGCGGCGTTCTCGAGCACCGTCACCCCCTCGGCCCGGGCGGCGGCCATCATGAGGTTCTTCGTCCCCGTCACCGTCACGAGGTCGAAGGCGATGCGCGCTCCGCGGAGCCGCTCGGCCCGCGCCTCGATGTAGCCCTCATTGATCTCGATCCGCGCCCCCATGGCCTCGAGGCCCTTGAGGTGCTGATCGATGGGCCGGGCGCCGATGGCGCATCCGCCCGGGAGGGAGACCCGGGCGCCCCCGAAGCGCGCGAGCAGGGGTCCCAGGACGAGGACCGACGCCCGCATGGTGCGCACCAGCTCGTAGGGCGCCGTCCCGGTGCGGACCCCGGCCGGATCGAGGAGAACCTCCCCCGCGCCCCTGCGCTCGCAGCGGACGCCGAAGCCGGCGAGGAGGCGCAGGATGGTGTCCGTATCGCGCAACTCGGGGACGCCCACCACCCGGCAGGGCCCCTCGGCCAGGAGGGAGGCCGCCAGGATGGGCAGGGCGGCGTTCTTCGAGCCGGCCGCCTTCACCTCCCCGCGCAGGGGACGCCCGCCCCGAATCCGGAACTGGTCCACACCTTACACCCTCACCGCCTCGAGGACGCGCGGGCGCCCGGCGAGGTCGGCGCGCGCCCGGGGCGCGGAGAACCCTCCCGCCCGCTCCACCTCGGCGGCAATCGGGGCGATCTCCGCCGAATCCATCTCGAGCAGGAGCGCGCCGCCCTTCGTGAGGAGCTCCGCCGCCCCGGCCGCGATCGCCCGCAGGTGACGCATCCCGTCCGGCCCCCCGTCGAGGGCGAGGCGCGGCTCATGGCGCGCCACCTCGGGCATGAGATCCCCTATCGCTCCGCCCGGCACATAGGGCGGGTTCGAGACGAGGGCGTCGAAGGGGCGAAGGGCCGAGACGCCCGCGAGCAGGTCCGCCCGGAGGAAGCGCACCCTCTCCTCCACTCCGTTGCGGCGGGCGTTCTCCCTGGCCAGGGCGAGGGCGGCGCCGCTCACGTCGGTGGCGAACACCTGGGCCCCGGCCAGCTCGCGGGCGATGGCCACCGCGACCGCCCCGCAGCCGGTCCCCACCTCGAGGACGCGCGGGGAGGCCCGCCCGCCCAGCAGGTCGGCCGCCCGCTCCACCAAAAGCTCGGTCTCGGGCCGGGGGATGAGGACGCCGGGCGCCACCCGGAAGGGGAGCGACCAGAACTCGCGCTCGCCCAGGATGTAGGCGAGGGGCTCGCGCCGGGCGCGGCGCTCGGCGGCGCCGGCGAGCCAGGCGGCCGCCCCGGCCGGGAGAGGATCCCCGCCCCGGGCCCGGAGGCGGGCGCGGTCCCACCCGAGGGCGCGGGCGAGGAGGACCTCGGCGTCCAACGCCGCGCTCTCGATTCCCGCCCCGGCGAAGCGGCGCCGGAGCCGTTCCGCCTCGGCCTCCACCGTCCCCGGCGCCGGCGTCACGGCGCCCGCCGCCCCGCCGCTCATTCGGCGGAGGGCTCCGGTTCGCCCTCGGCGAACTCGGCCAGGCGCTCCGCCTCGCGGATCTGGATCACCCCTTCCACCATCTCGTCGATCTCCCCCTCGAGGAAGCGGTCGAGGCCGTGGAGGGAGAGGCCGATGCGGTGATCCGTCACCCGGTCCTGGGGGAAGTTGAAGGTGCGGATCCGCTCGCTGCGCCCCCCCGTTCCGACCTGGCTCTTGCGCGCGGCCGAGCGCGCCTCGTTCTGCTTGCGGTTCTCCAGGTCGAGCAGGTGGGCCGAGAGGATCTTCATCGCCTTGGCCCGGTTCTTGTGCTGGCTCTTCTCGTCCTGGCAGGTGACGACGAGGCCGGTCGGCAGGTGGGTGATGCGCACGGCCGAGTCGGTCGTGTTGACGTGCTGGCCGCCCGGGCCCGAGGAGCGGTAGACGTCGATGCGCAGATCCTTCTCCTCGACGTTCACCTCCACCTCCTCGGCCTCGGGAAGAACGGCCACCGTGGCCGCCGAGGTGTGGATCCGCCCCTGGCTCTCGGTCACCGGAACGCGCTGGACCCGGTGGGTTCCGCTCTCGTAGCGGAGGCGGCTGTAGGCGCCCTCGCCCTTGATGAGGGCGACCGCCTCCTTGATGCCGCCCATCTCGTTCTCGCTGCGCGAGAGCTCCTCCACGACCCAGCCCTTCGACTCGGCGTAGCGGACGTACATCCGGTAGAGGTCGCCGGCGAAGAGGGCGGCCTCGGCCCCGCCCGTGCCGCCGCGCACCTCGAGGATGACGTTCTTCCTGTCGTTGGGGTCGGTGGGGAGCATGAGGCGGCGGAGGCGGAGCTCGGTCTCTGCGAGCCGGGGCTCGTTCTCCTCGATCTCGGCCTGGGCGAGCTGGCGCATCTCCGCGTCCTCCTCCTGGAGGAGGGAGCGCGCCTCCTCGACGGCGGCCGAAAGCTTCCGCCATTCCCCGTAGACCACGACGATCTGGCTGAGGTCTTTGTGCTCGCGCGCCGCCTGCTGGAATTTCTGGCGGTCTTTGAGCAGGGCGGGATCGGAGAGGCGAGCCTCGAGCGCTTTGTGCTTTCGGAGAATCTGCTCAAGTTTCTCGACGAACATGGCCGGAGGGGCTCCCTCCCCGGCGGACGCCGGGAACGGCTAGGAGTCGGCCGGGGTTTCGGTGGCGGAGGCTTCGGGCGAGGCGGCCTCGGGGGCGGCGCTCTCCTGTGCGGGGGCGCCCGCTTGGGCGGCTTTCTCATCCATGGCGGCCTTGCGGGCGACTTGCTCCTCGACGCGCTTGCGGCGGGCCTCCTCGCGCTGGGCCTTGTCTTCGGCCACCTTCTTGGCGGCGTCCTCCTTCTCGCGCGCCTCGCGGCCGGCCCGCTCGGTCGCGGCGGCCTCCATCTTCCGCTTCCGCTTGGAGACGCGGGCCTCGCGTCCTTCGAACTTCTTCACGAACTTCTCGACCCGGCCCTCGGTGTCCACGATGCGGGCCTGCTTGCCCGTGAAGAAGGGATGGCAGTTGGAGCACACCTCCACGCGAATCTCCTTGCGCGTGGACAGGGTGGTGAAGGTGGTCCCGCATCCGCTGCAGGTCACGCTGCACTCGAAGACCTCGGGATGGATATCGGTTCTCATCGCTCCAAACTCCCGATCCGAATTCACCGCCGCATCGCCCGCGGCGGGGCGTCGCCCGGGGAGGGGCGCGGCCCCCCGCCCGAAAGAAGGCGCTTTTATACGGAATTCGCTCGGGCTTGTCCACCCCCGGGAAGGGGCGGAGCGCGCGGGGAGGGGATCGGGCCGATTTCCGGCCCCCGTCCCGGTTTCCTGGCCCCGTCTCCGGCCCAGGGAGCCTTCTCCGCTTCCCGGCCTTCCCGCTTCGGGCCGCTCCGGCGGCCTCCGCCCCCCTAACCTGCGGCGGCCTTCTCCCGCATCGGGCCCCTTCTAGGTGTTCATCGAGGCGAGGAACTCCTCGTTCTTCTCCGTCTCCTTGATCTTCTCCAGGAGCAGCTCCATCGAATCGACCACGCCGAGGGGCTGGAGCACCTTGCGCAGCACCCACACCCGGTTGAGCTCGGCCTCCCCGAGGAGGAGCTCCTCCTTCCGCGTGCCCGATTTGTTGATGTCGAAGGAGGGGAAGACGCGCTTGTCGGAGAGCTTGCGGTCGAGGTGGATCTCCATGTTGCCGGTCCCCTTGAACTCCTCGAAGATCACGTCGTCCATCCGGCTTCCGGTCTCGACGAGGGCGGTGGCCAGGATGGTGAGGCTTCCCCCCTCCTCGATGTTGCGCGCGGCGCCGAAGAAGCGCTTCGGGCGCTGGAGGGCGTTCGAGTCCACGCCGCCCGAAAGGACCTTCCCGCTCGGGGAGATGATGGTGTTGTGGGCCCGGGCGAGGCGTGTGATCGAATCGAGGAGGATGATGACGTCCTTTTTGTGCTCGACGAGGCGCGTGGCCTTTTCGATCACCATTTCGGCTACCTGGACGTGGCGCGTGGCCGGCTCATCGAAGGTGGAGCTGACCACTTCGCCCCGAACCGAGCGCTCCATGTCGGTCACCTCCTCGGGGCGCTCGTCGATGAGGAGCACGATGAGGTGGACGTCGGGATGGTTGGTCGTGACGCTCTTGGCGATGGCCTGGAGCATCATGGTCTTTCCGGTCCGCGGGGCGGCGACGATGAGGCCGCGCTGGCCGAATCCGATGGGGGTCATGAGGTCCATGACGCGGGTGCTGAGGTCGCCGCCCTCGACCTCGAGGCTCACCCGGCGGTCCGGATAGAGGGGGGTGAGGTTGTCGAAGAGGACTTTGTCCTTGCTCGCCTCGGGGGGCTCGTAGTTGATCATCTCCACCTTGAGGAGGGCGAAGTAGCGCTCCCCCTCCTTCGGCTGGCGGATCTGGCCGCTGATGGTGTCGCCGGTGCGCAGATCGAAGCGGCGGATCTGGCTCGGGGAGACGTAGATGTCGTCGGGACCGGGAAGATAGTTGTAGGCGGCCGACCGGAGGAAGCCGAACCCATCGGGGAGAATTTCGAGAACCCCCTCCCCCAGGATCTCCCCGTTGCGCTCCTTGTCGGTCTGCGCCTCGAGGATCTTGTAGATGAGATCCTGCTTGCGCAGCCCGCTCGTCCCCTCGACGTTGAACTGCTTGAGGAGGTCGGTGAGCTCGGGAATGGTCTTGCGCTTGAGATCGGCGAGATTCAGTTTCTGATCAATCGGTGCGATCGGCGATGCTGTTGTCATTCGATCCTTCTCCTCGTTTGGTGGGCTCCTCTGCGCCGCCCGGGGTGCGGGAGGACGCTCTGAAGGAGCGCCCGCATCGCCACACCCTTCGCGGGGAAGGCGCCTCCCGGCGCCTCAGACGGCGAGGCGAATGGCCTCTGTGAAACCCTTCCGAAAAATACGCTGCGGCCAATCCGGCAGCGTTTACTGCAAATTGCTTTTCCTTCGCGAAATCCCGAATACGGGCAGGGATATCAGGCGGACGAGACGAGATTTGAATTTCCGATTGGAGGCTATGGGCGACTGCGCCTACGAACTCGCTTTCCGATGCCGGGGGGGCCAATCTCCAATTTCAATGTGCCGGCTTCGCCGCCGGCCCCCATCAACAACCCGTTTGAAACGCGTCTCGGAATTGATGGCCAGGAGTTAGGGCGAGACGTCGGACCAGAAAGGTCCAACAAGCCAAATAAAATGTAAATTCACCGGGAACCTTTGTCAATCCCTTTTTCGGCTTTTTTTTTCGCCTCCTCCCGGAGCCAGTCGGCCAGCGCCTCCACCTGCGCCTCGGTCTCCTCCAGGCTCCCCCGGCTGTCGATCACCTTATCGGCCAGCTTCACCTTCTCCGAGAGGGGTATCTGGGCCCGAAGGCGGGCGCGGGCGTCGGCCTCGCCGATCCCGTCGCGCCGCATGAGCCGCTCGATCTGCAGGGATTCCCCGCAATCGACCACCACGACGCGGTCGAAGCGACGCCAGCCGCCCGACTCGATCATGAGGGCCGCGTCCACGACCGCGACGGAGGATTCCCCGGCGGCCTCGGCCTCATCGAGGAGGCGGTCCTGCTCGGCCATGATGCGCGGGTGGAGAATTTCCTCGAGGCGGCTCCGCTTCGCGGCGTCGGCGAAAACCAGCTCGCCCAGCCGCTTGCGGTCGAGCTCCCCCCCCGGGGCGAGCACCTCGGGGCCGAAGGCCTCCACGACGGCGGCCAGCCCCTCGGTTCCCGGGGCGACCGCCTCGCGGGCGATCTCGTCTGCGTCGAAGACGGGGATTCCCAGCCGGGAGAGCGTCCGGCTCACCGTGGTCTTTCCGCTCGCGATTCCCCCGGTGAGGCCGGCTCGCAGCACGATGCCCCCTTCCGCCGGGGCGGTCCCCCGGACCGCGGCGACTAGATGCCGCGCCGCAGGGCCTCCTGCTCGTAGTGCTTGGCGTAGAGGATATCCCAGTCGCGGCTGCCGTCGACGAGCCGGCTGGAGAAACTGCTCAGGATGCGGCGCACCTCTTCGTCGATCTCATCGTCGATGACGAGCTCGTTCGTGATCCCGCGCACGATGTTCATCCGAACGTCCTGGGACTCGCCGAAGAAGTCGACCTCCTCGGACTCCTCCAGCTCCTTCACGATGAGGTTGGCCAAGTGATTGATCTTCTCGCGCCCGAGCCTCACGGCCGCCCCTCCTTCTTCCGCAACGCCCCCGCCGGAGCGGAGGAAAGACTCATAGGACCAGGTTCCGCTCGCGGGCGAGCTTGGTCTTGACCATGGTGAACATTCGGCTGTAGTCCACGTTTGTCTTGTCCATCTCGTCCTGGTAGTCGTGGAGAAGATCCTTCACCTCATCGTTGAGGCGGTCCTCGACCCGGAGATCATCCTCGATGACGCGGGCGATTTTCGCGCGGAGCTCCTCCTCGCTCATCTCGATCACGACCAGCTCGCGGCGAAGAAGACGCTCGACGACCTTTGCCGAGATACGCTCGATCATCCCCTTTCGCAATCGCATGACGCTTCCTCCCTCGGAGGCGGCAAAGCCGGACCCGTCAGCCCGCCCGTTTCCGGCCCCTCCGGTATCTTTTTAACGCGTCTTCCAGCTCCTGGGCCACGGACTCGCGCAACTCCCGGGGGGAGAGCGCCTCCGCCTCGGCTCCGAAGGCCAAAAGCCAGCGCCGGAACCCATTCACGTCGCCCACCTTGACAGCCACCTCGGCGGCCCCCCGGCCCCCCCCGCGAACCAGGCGGGCGGGCCCGAAAGCCTCATCGAGGAAGGCGGCGACGGCGGCCCCGGACGCCCCCTGCGCGAGGCGGATCCGAACGTCCAGGCCGGCGCCCCGCATCTCGCGCAGCCGCTCGGCGAGGGCGGCGCCCAGGTCCAGCCCGAGGGGGAGCTGAAACGCGCCCCGCTCGACGCGGACCGACTCGATTCCGGCGAGGGGCCACGCCTCGAGCGTCCCGCGGGCCCCCTCCCGCCCCAGAAGGTGGAAGCCCCCCTCCGCGTAGCGCAGGAGGTAGGGGTCCACCCGGATCCAGCGCCGCCGCAGCTCCCCGGGACGCGCCGCGAGCAGGCGCACGGGGCGGCTATCGGCGATCGCCTTGCGGAGCGACTCCCCCACCCGGCGCTGGCGCCCCTGCTCTCGGAGGCCGCCCACCACGCCGGCATACCTGGGCTCGACCCCCTCGGCATAGGCCCGCAGGGCGGCCGGCACGAAGTCCCGCATCCGGGCGAAAACGCCGCTCACGCTCGGCCCCAGGGGCCCCTCCCGAAGCGGACTTTCGGGCGATTCCCGCAATATCGAGAGGGCGTAGTAGAGCGCCGCCCACTGGGAGGGGCGGAACGGCGCGGGCGTCGAGTGCAGAAACCCCTCGTCTAGAAGATAGCGCATCTTACGGCCCTTGCGCACCCCCTCCAGGGGGAAGCCGGCCTGGATCAGGTGGGCGAGGTCGCGCCGGAGGGTCCTCAGGCTCCAGAGGCGGCCGCCGCCCTCGCCCTCCTCCCTGGCCCCTTCGGAGGAGAGGAGGTCGAGCAGCTCCTCGGCGCTCCAGCTCCCGCCCCCCTCCAGGGCCCGGAGGAGGCGCCAGCGGCGCAGGAATTGGTCATGCAGGGCCAAGGCTCACCCTCCTCCCCCGGCGTTCGCCGCCCTTCTTCGGCGGAGCGCCTCGACGAGGCCGAGGGGCTGGTTGTGCCGCCCCAACCGCTCCGGGCCGGG
>JAZGDQ010000261.1:0-8898 GCA_036477985.1 bacterium | reverse complement strand
GAGCCCGGCGGGGCGCCCGGGGGCGGGTCCCGCCTCCCCGGCTCCGCCGGCAGGAGAAGGAGATCGCGGATTCCCCCCTGCGCGGGGCGATTCGGGACCTTCGGTGTTGCTTTGATCGGGCATCGGTTCTATCAATTGTGGAAGGGAACATTCCAGAAATCAGCGATGGGGGCCCTGCCTCCCCGGCTCGCTCCGGCGGGGCGGATGGGGGAGGATCCTGGTCCGGGTCGCCGCCGGGCCGGGGTGCGCGCCGCCCCCGGCTCCCGAATCTGTCCGCCCTCCGGGGGGGTTCGGAAAAGGAATACGCCGCATGCGCTTCGCTGTGGATACCGGAGGCACCTTCACCGACCTTGTCCTCGAGGACGACAAGGGCGTCCTCCACATGTTCAAGGCGCCCACCACCCCGGAGGATCCGGTCGAGGGAATCCTGAGCGCCCTGGGGACCGCGGCCGAGAGCTTCTCCCTCTCCCTCGGGGATCTCCTCTCGCGCGGGGAGATGTTCATCCACGGCACCACCTACGCCATCAACGCCATCGTCACGGGCAGCACGGCCAAGACCGCCTTCCTCACCACGAAGGGCCATCCCGACGTGCTCGTTCTGCGCGAGGGGGGGCGGATCGAGCCCTTCAACTTCCTCGTCCCCTTCCCCAAGCCCTACATCCCCCGGGCGCTGACCTTCGAGGTGGCCGAGCGCATCGCCTCCGACGGACTGGTGGTCGAGCCCCTGGGCGAAGCGGGCCTCATCGAGACCATCGGCCGCCTCCGGGAGCTGGAGGTGGAGGCGGTCGGGGTGTGCTTCCTCTGGTCCACCGTCAACGGGGCGCACGAGGATCTCGCCGGCCGCCTCCTCGAGGCGCACCTGCCGGGCGTTCCCTACACCCTCTCCCACGTCCTCAACCCCATTTTGCGCGAGTACCGCCGCGCCTCCTCCGCCTGCATCGACGCCTCCCTCAAGCCGCTCATGTCGCGCTACCTCATGGGCCTCTCCGAGCGGCTGCGCGCGTCGGGCTTCGGGGGGCGCCTCCTCATGCTGACCTCGCTGGGCGGGGTGATGGACGTGGACGATCTGGCCGCCGCCCCGATCCACGCCATCGGCTCGGGCCCCTCGATGGCGCCCATCGCCGGGCGCCACTTCGCCAAGGTCGACGCCCGGGCGGCGACCGCCATCGTCGCCGACACCGGCGGGACGACCTACGACGTGAGCCTGGTGCGCCGGGGGACCATCCCCATGACGCCCGAGACCTGGATCGGCCAGAAGTACCGGGGCCACATCGTCGGCTTCCCCTCGGTGGACGTGCGGAGCATCGGCGCGGGGGGAGGGAGCATCGCCTGGGTGGACGAGGGCGGGCTCCTCCACGTCGGCCCCATCAGCGCGGGCGCCGTCCCGGGGCCGGCCTGCTACGGGAAGGGCGGCGCGCGGCCCACCGTCACCGACGCCTCCCTCGTCCTCGGCTACATCGACCCGGCCTACTTCCTGGGCGGGGTGATGCGCCTCGATGTCGGGCGCGCGGAGCAGGCCATTGAGGATGAAGTGGCGAAACCCCTGAACCTGGGGATCGAGGCGGCGGCCGCGGCGATCCTCCGCCTCGCCACCGAGAACATGGTGGGCGCCATCGAGGAGATCACCATCAACCAGGGGATCGATCCCCGGGGCGCGATTCTCGTCGGCGGGGGCGGGGCGGCCGGCCTCAACTCGGTGTCCATCGCCCGGCGGCTCGGCTGCGAGCGGATCGTCATCCCCGAGGTGGGCGCGGGGCTCTCCGCCGCGGGCGCCCTCATGTCCGACCTGCACGCCGACCACCGCGCCCTCTATTTCACCACGTCCGAGAACTTCGATTTCGCCGGGGTGAACGCCACGCTGAAATCCCTGACCGCGAGCTGCAAGAAATTCTTCAAGGGCCCGGGCAAGGGCGCGAGCGGGCATTCCATCGAGTTGTTCGCCGAGGCCCGCTACCGGAACCAGATCTGGGAGATCGACCTGCCCATCGACCTCACCCGCTTCCGGACGAAAAAGGAAGTGGCCCGGGTGCGGGAGGATTTCGACCGCGTGCACGAGGAGATCTTCGCGATCCGCGATCCGGACTCGGAGGTGGAGTTCGTCGGCTGGCGCGCCATCGCGCGCTGCCGCCTGCGCGGGGAAAAGCTGGGCAAGCTCGGCCACGAGCGGGCCTACGAGATGGAGGTCCCCCCCTCGCGCACGGCGTATTTCAACGGGACCGGCCGGGTGAAGACCCGCGTCGAGCTGTTCGAGCGGATGAAGACGAACGCCTCCTTGAAAGGGCCGGCCATCATCGAGTCCCCCTTCACGACGGTGGTCATCGATCCCGGGGCGAGCGTCGTGCGCAAGCGCAGCGGGAGCCTGGTCATCACACCCTAGGGGCGCGGCACGGGCGCCCCCGGCGCCCCGGCGCGGAAAGGCGGAGGAGATGGCGAGAGCGAAGGCGAAGAAGACGGCGAAGCGGAAGACGGCGCGGAGGCCCCCTCGCGCGAAGCGGGGCGGCCTCGACCCCGTCACCCTCGCCGTGCTGAGCAAGCGGTTCGACTCCATCACGACCAAGATGGCGAACACCCTGCTTCGGACGGGGCGCTCCGGCGTCCTCAATCTCGCGAAGGATTTCTCCTCCACCATCGTCACGCGCGACTGCGAGCTCCTCACCGGAGCCGAGACGCTTCCGATCCACGTCCTGAGCGGGGCGGACCTCATGGCCCGCGCCATGATGGACCTTCACCCCGATCTGAAGCGCGGGGACGCCTTCCTCCACAACTCGCCCTACCACGGCTGCTCCCACCCGGCCGACCACACCATTCTCGTCCCGGTGATCGACGAGAAGGGGGAGCACCATTTCACCGTCTGGGTGAAGGCGCACCAGGCCGACTGCGGGAACGGCCAGCCGACGACCTACATGGGCCACGCCCGGGACGTCTACGAGGAGGGCGCCCTCATCTTCCCGGCCGTCAAGGTGCAGGAGAACTACGAGGACCTGGAGGACATCATCCGGATGTGCCAGATGCGCATCCGGGTTCCGGTGCAGTGGCGCGGGGATTATCTGGCCATGATCGGCGCGGCGCGCATCGGGGAGCGCGAGGTCCTGGCCATGGCGGAGGAGTACGGCTGGGACACCCTGCACGTTTTTTCCCGGGAATGGTTCGACTACAGCGAGAAGGTGATGATCTCCGCCATCCGCAAGATGCCGAGTGGGGAGGCCACCGCCACGAGCACGCACGATCCCGTTCCGGGCACCCCGCCGGAGGGGATCCCGATCAAGGTGAAGGTCAAGATCGACAGCAAGAAGGCGATGATCGAGGTGGACCTGCGGGAGAACCCCGACGCCATGCCCTGCGGCCTCAACCTGAGCGAGGCGTGCGCCCGGACGGGGGCCATGATCGCCGTCTTCAACAGCATCGAGGATCTCGTCCCCACCAACGCGGGGAGCTTCCGGCGCCTCCGGGTCCACATCCGGGAGGGCTCGGTCGCGGGCGGAGGGAAGCACCCGACCAGCATGTCGGTGGCGACGACCAACCTGGCGGATCGGGTCACCAACCCGACCCAGCGCGCTTTTTCGATGATCAAGGACGGCCTCGGGCTGGCCGAGTGCGGGCCGATATTCCCCGCCTCCCTCGGCGTCATCTCGGGCTTCGACGCGCGCAACCATGACGAGCCCTTCGTGAACCAGATCTTCCTGCTCGACACGGGCGGGGCCGCCGCCGCCAAGACGGACGCCTGGCTCACCATCTGCCACGCCGGGAACTCGGGGATGTGCTTCATCGACAGCGTCGAGCTCGACGAGCTGCACTTCCCCTTCCTCGTGAATGCGCGCCGCCTCGTGCCCGACACCGAGGGCGCCGGGCGCACCGTCGGCGCCCCCTCGGGGTATTGCGAGTACGGCCCGGTGGGGGGCGGCGACCTGGAGGTGGTCTACGTGGCCGACGGGGCCGTCAACAACGCCAAGGGAACGCGCGGGGGGCTCGACGGGGCGCGGATCCGCAACTACCTCCGGCGGGCGGGGGGGGAGCTGGAGGAGCTCCCGGCCTGCGCCGACGTCATCCTGAAGCCGGGGGAGCGGATCGCCTCCTACTCCTCGGGCGGAGGGGGGTACGGGCCCCCCATCGAGCGGCCCGCCGCCCAGGTGCGCAGCGACGTGGAGGAGGGTTGGATCACCAAAGAGCGCGCGGAGGAGATCTACGGCGTGGTCCTCGACGGGAAGGGGGACGTTGACGAGGCGGCGACGGCGCGGCGGCGGAAGGAGATCGGGGGAGGCGCGTCCTGAGGCCCCGGGCGCCCCTTTTCACGGATTGCGGATTCCATTTCAACCGGTGAGGTTGTCCATGAGACTCAAGGACAAGGTGGCCATCGTTACGGGCGGGTCGCAGGGAATCGGGGAAGCCATATGCCGCGCCTACGCGGAGGAGGGAGCCAAGGTCGCCCTCGTGAACCGCAACCGCGAGACCGGCGAGGCGGTCGCGGGCGGGATCGCCGAGGCCGGCGGGACGGCGAAAGCGTTTCCGTGCGACGTCTCGAAATCGGCGGAGGTGCGCTCGCTGATAAAAGACGTGGTCGCGGAATACGGAACGGTGGATATTCTGGTCAGCAACGCGGGCATCATGATCAACAAGGAGATCGAGGACTACTCCGAGGACGAATGGGACGCCACCATCGACACCAACCTCAAGGGCGCCTTTCTCATGTCCCAGGCGGTCGTGCCCATCATGAAGGAGAAGAAGCGCGGCAAGATCATCCTGGTGGCCTCGATCGCGGGAACCCACGCCTTCCCCAACGCCGTCCCCTACTGCGCGAGCAAGGGGGGCGTCGTCATGATCACCAAGGCCCTGGCGTCCGAGATCGCCAAGTTCGGCGTCAACGTGAACTGCATCTCGCCGGGCAACACGGCCACCCCGCTCAACCAGCACCTTCAGGACGACCCCGAGTTCGTCAAGCTCATGGCGAGCTACACCCCGACGGGGCGCGCCTACATCACGACGAAGGAGATGGCCGGGGCCGCCGTGTTCCTGGCCTCGGAGGAGGCGAGCGCCGTCCACGGCGTGGACCTGTTCGTGGACGACGGCTGGTGCGCAATGTGAGGGGGAACCCCCCCCGAGGAAGCGCGGAGGCGCGGAAAGCGCGAGGTGACGTGCGATGGCCATGAGTGCGAAGGATCTGGATCAGGCCCACCGGCGGTCCTTTTGGAATCCCTACACCCAGATGGAGGTCGTGCGGGAGGACGGCCCGCTCATCTTCGAGCGGGCCGAGGGCGTCTACGTCTACGATACGGCCGGAAAGAAATACCTCGACGGGCACGCGAGCCTCTGGCTGACCAACGTCGGATTCGGGCGGCAGGAGGTCGTGGAGGCCGCCTACGCCCAGATGAAGAAGATGGCTTTCTTCAGCTCCTTCGTCGGCTTCTCCAACCCGCCCGCCATCGAGCTGGCCGAAAGGCTCAGGGAGCTGACCGCGCCCGAGGGGATGGGCAAGGTCTTCTACGCCGACAGCGGCTCCGAGGCCGTCGAGACCGCCCTCAAGATGGTGCGCCAATACTGGAAGAATCTCGGCCGGGCGCGGAAGTACAAGGTCATCGCCCGGCGGGGCGCCTACCACGGCGTCACCATGGGGGCGCTCTCGGCGAGCGGCATCACCCTCAACCGCCGCATGTTCGAGCCCCTTCTGCCGGGCTTCCGGCACATCGGCGCGCCCAACTGCTACCGCAACGATTTCGGGGAGGGGCTCTCGGAGGAGGAGGTGTCCGAGGCCGCCGCGGGCGCGCTGCGCGACGCGATTCGCTTCGAGGGGGCGGACACGGTGGCCGCCTTCATCGCCGAGCCCGTCATGGGCGCGGGCGGGGTCATCATCCCTCCCGAGAGCCACCTTCGGAAGTGCCGCGAGATTTGCACCGAGAACGAGGTGCTCTTCATCGCGGACGAGGTCATCACCGGCTTCGGGCGCACCGGGAGCTGGTTCGGCTCGCGGACCTACGGAATCCGGCCCGACATCATGTGCTTCGCCAAGGGGCTCACGAGCGGGTACATCCCGATGGGGGCCACGATGTGCACGGATGAGATCTACCAGGCCTTTCTGGGGACGCTGGGGGACGGGAAGGAGTTCCGGCACGGGAACACCTACAGCGGCCACCCCGCCGCCGCCGCCGCGGCGCTGGCGAACCTGGAGATCGTCGAGCGCGAGAAGCTGCCCGAGAACGCCAAGGAGGTGGGCGCGCGCCTCCTGGGCCGGCTGCGCGGGCTGGAGAAGCACCCCATCGTCGGGGACGTGCGCGGGGTGGGCCTGCTCGCCCGGGTGGAGCTGGTCCGGGACAAGAAGACGCGGGCGCCCTTCGAGAAGCCCGGCGAGGCGGGCAGGAAGGTCCAGAAGCGGCTCCTGGAGCTGGGGGTGCTCATTCGGAACATCAACGACGTCCTGACCCTCTCGCCTCCCCTCATCCTCACGGCGGAGCAGGCGGACGCGATCGCCGACGCGTTCGAGCAGGCCATCGGCGAGGCGGCGGGGGACCTGTAGGGCCGGCCGCGGGGGCCGCCGGCGGGCTTCGCCACCCCGAAAGGGGCCTCCCGTAAGCGTTTTCTCCAACGATTTCCGGCCCGTTGCGGTGTGACCGGGCTGGGCCTATGATATTGAAGGGTGTGATTTCCCACCCGAATCCAGGCGCCGGCCAACCATGGGGGAGAGGGACATATGAATCCGCAAGCTGCGGCAGAGGCGGTGAACGTTGACGAGATCCGTGACCTGGACAAGGCCCACGTCTGGCACCCCTTCCTCAACCATCGGACCCTGGACGAGAATCCGCTTTCGGTCATGGTGCGCGGGGAGGGCTGCACCGTCACCGACGCCGAGGGGAAGAGCTACATCGAGGGCATGGCCGGCCTCTGGTGCGTGAACATCGGTTTTGGTCGCAAGGAAGTGGCCGAGGCCGCCTACGCCCAGCTCCTGGAGCTCCCCTACTACCCCCTGACCCAGATCAACCCGCCGGCGGCGCGCCTGGCCGCCAAGCTCGTCGAGATCCTCCCCGAGGGCCTCGAGCGCGTCTGGTTCGTGTGCAGCGGCTCGGAGGCGGTGGACACCTCCCTCAAGATCGCCCGCGCCTGGGGCAAGCGCAACGGCGGGCGCTACAAGTTCATCGCGCGCCACCAGGGCTATCACGGCGCGACCTTCGGCGGGGTGAGCGTGGGGGGCCAGACCACCCGGCGGCGCGACTTCGAGCCGCTCCTGCCGGGGGTGATTCACGTCCAGGCGCCCTACTTCTTCCGCAGCGGGGCGAAGAGCGAGGAGGAGTTCGCCGAGCGCCTTGCGAGCGAGATCGAGGAGGTCATCCGCTACGAGGGGCCGGACACCGTGGCCGCCTTCATCGGCGAGCCCATCATCGGCGGCGGCGGGGTCATCCTCCCCCCGGCCGACTACCTCCAGCGCGTGCGCGAGATATGCGACCGCTACGGCGTGCTCATGATTCTCGACGAGGTGCTCGTCGGCTTCGGGCGCACGGGGGAGATGTTCGCCAGCCAGCTCTACGGCGTGCGGCCCGACATCATGACCATGGCCAAGGGGCTGAGCAGCGCCTACCTGCCCATCGGGGCGACGGCCGTCACGAAGGAGATCTTCGACTGCATCAACGCCGAGGAGGGGGACCACTTCGCCCAGGTCAACACCTACGGCGGCCACCCGGTCTCGTGCGCGGCGGCGCTGAAGAACCTGGAGATCATGACCGAAGAGGACCTGCCCGCGAACGCGCGCAAGGTGGGGGCCCGACTGGGCGCCGCCCTCGAGAAGCTGCGCGACGTGCCCTGCGTGGGCGACGTGCGGGGCGTGGGGCTGATCTGGGGCGTGGAGCTGGTCACGGAGAGCGGCGCGCCCGCCCCGACCGCCCTGGCGGCCAAGGTCCTGGCCTACGCCAAGGAGGGGGGCGTCATCCTCGGCAAGAGCAGCGGCATCGCCGATGGCCCCCAGAACACGATAACCATCAGCCCCCCCCTCATCCTCAAGGAGGAGGAGGCCGATAAGATCGCCGCCGTCCTCGGTGCGGCGGTGCGGAAGGCCCATTCGGAGGGGTAGCGGCGGCGCGGCCGGGAGGAGGAGCCATGGCGGAGTCAGGCGGTTCGGCGGGCGGAGGCGGGAAGCTGCAGGATCTGGTCCAGTTCGCCCTCACGACCACCCTCTTCGAGGACCTGAGCGAGTCGGAGATGATGGACCTCCTCCGCCGCTGCACGCGCCAGCGGGTGAAGAGCATGGATTACATCATCCGCGAGAAGGAGGAGGGCGAGTCGCTCTACTACATCCTGGAGGGGCGGGTGTTCCTGGTCCGGGAGATCGAGGGCTTCGAGGAGTTCTTGGGAATATTGGAGAAAGGGGACACCTTCGGGGAGACGGGGTTGTTGCGGAGCAGCGTGCGCACGGCCTCGGTCCGCGCGCGGACGGACTGCCTCCTCCTCAACATCGAGAAATCGGTTTTCGAGGATCTCCCCTGCGACCTCGCCCTGCGCCTCATGCGGAACATCGCCCTCACCGGCATCCAGAAGCTCGGCATGGCGAACGAGCTGATAGACAAATTCCACAGGCAGGTCCGGGCCCTTACGGAGAAGGAAGATGTCGATTTCGAGAAGGGGGAGGACGAATACGTCGAGGGCCTGGACGATCCCAAGCTCTAGCGCCCGCCGCGCGGCGGCGGGAAGCGGTCGGATTTGCAATTGTCGGGTGAGATTCCTGCTCGGAACCAGCACAAGCCTCATCGAATACAGACAGAGGAGGAGGGGGGACCGTGTATGCGCGCTTAACTCTGCTTCGCCTGAACCCGGGGGCATTGTCTAAAGCGTCTGAGAAGTTGGGGGATGCGGCTGCCGCGCTCAAAGCCCAGAAGGGATTTAAATCAGTGATATTCTTGAGTGACGATGAGACGGATGAGC
>JAZGDQ010000260.1:0-2399 GCA_036477985.1 bacterium | reverse complement strand
CATCCGCGACCTCACCGAGGAGGAGATGGACGAGTACCGCCGCCCCTACCGGACGCCCGGCGAGGACCGCAGGCCCACCCTCACCTGGCCGCGCGAGATTCCCGTCGAGGGGCATCCGCAGGACGTTCTCGAAGTCATCGAGCGGAACAACGAGTGGCTGGGCGGGAGCCCGCTTCCCAAGCTCTTCATCAACTCGGACCCCGGCGCCGTCCTCGTCGCCAGCCACCGGGAGATGGTCCGGACGTGGCCGAACCAGACCGAAGTGACCGTCAAGGGCCTGCATTACATCCACGAGGACTCGCCCGAGGAGATCGGCCAGGCCCTCGCGGACTGGTACGGAAAGCTGGGCTGAGGCGGAGGGCGCGCCGTTTCGTCTCCCCCGCCGCGGGTGTGGTAGTCTGGACGCACTATGGGCGCCCCGATCAATCGCAGGCGGTTTCTCTCCCGGGCGGGCTCGGCGGGCGTCGGCGCGGCGGCCCTTCTCGCGGGCTGCGGGCGGATCGGGCTCATCCCGCCCACCGACGCCGAGCTGCCCACCCCCGAGGCGCAGGGGAGGGTCTCCCTCTCGCCCGATTCCCTCTCCTGGCCCCACGGCCGGCCGGGCGCGTGGTTCAACCCCTGGTGGCCCAACCCCGGCAGCGTCTTCAACCTCCTGCGCTGGAAGCTCCTCTACCGGAACCGTTACATCGAGGCGCGCCGCCGGCCGCCCGAGGTGTCCGTGGCGGCGGACGCGGGGGAGGGCCTCGCCGCTCCCGAGCCCGGGGCCTCCATCACCTGGGTGGGCCACTGCACCTTCATCGTGAAGGAGGGGGATGAGGCCTTCATGACCGACCCCCACTTCGGGCCGCGCGCCTTCTGGCCCAACCGGATCACCCCGCCGGGCGTGCCCATCGAGAAGGCGCCGCCCGGGGCCTTCTGCCTCCTCTCCCACAACCACTACGACCACATGGACGCCTGGACGGTGGACCGCCTCCCGGCCGAGACGCCTTGGTACGTCCCCATGGGGCTGGGCGATTGGCTCCGCGCGCGGGGGCGGCGGCGGGTGACGGAGATGGACTGGGGCCAGACCGCCCGCCACGGGCGCTGGAAGCTCACCTGCCTCCCCGTCCAGCACTGGTCGAACCGCTTCGGGATGGGGCGCGACGCGACACTCTGGTGCGCCTGGCTCATCGAGTCCGCCGAGCGGCGCTACTTCTTCGGGGGGGACAGCGGCTACTTCCACGGCTTCGCCGAGTTCGGCCGCCGCTTCGGGCCCATCGACGCCGCCATGCTCGCCATCGGCGCCTACGCCCCGCGCTGGATGATGCGCTACCCCCACATGACCCCCGCCGAGGGGTACCGGGCGTTTCGGGACCTGGGGGCGAGGTGGATGATCCCCATGCACTGGGGGACCTTCGACCTCACCGACGAGCCCGCGGACGAGCCCCCGCGCGCCCTCGCGCGCGCCGTCGCCGAGGCGGGGGGGGACCCGGCCGCCGTCCGCGTCATGGCGATTGGGGAGCGGTGGCGGCTGGAGGATCGGCGGGCGTGAACCGCGAACGGCTCATCCACCCCGGGGCCGAGGGGAAGCGCGTCGATATGGCCTGGACGCGCCCCGAGGGAGAAGGGCCGTTTCCCGCCCTCCTCTTCGTTCACGGGCACCAGTTCGGGGAGCGGATCGGGTGGGTGGAGTTCGAGGAGAACGGCTGCCTTGCGCGGATGACCGGGCGCGGCTTCGTCGCGGCGGCGGTCTCCCAGCCCGGCTACGGCGCATCGGACGGCCCGCCCGACTTCTGCGGCCCCCTCTCCCAGGACGCGGTCATATGCGCCCTCGATCATCTGCGCGCGCTCGCCTTCGTGCGGCCGGACAAGGTCGGGCTCTACGGCTTCAGCCGCGGCGCCATCGTCTCGGGGATGGTCGCGGCGCGGGCGCCCTGGCTGGCGGCGGTCACTCTCTCGGCGGGCATCTACGACCTGGAGGAGGCGCTGCCCCGCATCGGGATTCCGGACCTGCTCGAGAGCATCGAGGCCGAGGCCGGACACTCGCCCGAGGCGTTCCGCGCGCGCTCGGCCCTCCTCCACGCCGGGAAGATCGCCTCGCCCCTCCTCCTCATGCACGGGGGGCGGGACGACCGCTCGGGCCCCGCCCAGGCGGAGCGGCTGGGGAGGGAGGCGGCCGCGCGCGGCATTCCCGTCCGGCTCAAGATATTCGAGGAGGCCGATCACTTCCTCTCCCTCGAGGCGCAGTACGGGGAGATGGACCCGTTTTTCGAGACGCACTTGCGCCGAGGCGAGGAGAGCGCATGAGCGAAGAGAGCGATAAGGCCGAATCCCCCTCCCCCGAGGAGGCCGGCCTGCGCCGCGCGCTCGGCAGGGCCTTCCGCAAGATGGGCCACGAGCGCGCCCCGGCCTACCCCGGG
>JAZGDQ010000026.1:0-6032 GCA_036477985.1 bacterium | reverse complement strand
ATCGTCCCGGCTTTCTGTTCCATGTCTTGGACCCCGCGCCCGCAAAAAAGGTTCAGGAAAAATGGAATATTTTCGAGGGAGGCGGCAACAGGGGTCGCCTACCCCGATTTATCCAATATTTTCAATTACTTCCAGGATTCCACCCCCGGGCCCGCCCCTCGGCGGGGCCCGTATCCGGGCCACCCCACAGACCGGCGGAGGGCCCCCAAATAATGCTCGGCGCAGCCTCCGTAAATGACAACCCCCAAAAACCCCATCCATTCCCCCCCGGCCGCCCCGGGAGGGGGGCATCGCCCCGGGAGGGGGGCATCTCCCCAGGAAAGGGGGCCGACACACGCCCCCGCCTTCGCCGGGGGGGGCATCGCCCCGGGAGGTGGCTCCCCGAAGGGGAGCCCGCCCCGAAGGGGAGCCCGCCCCGAAGGGGAGCCCGCCCCGGGAGGGGTGCTTGGGTCCGGTTCTCCAATATACCCCCCCCGTTTTGAAATGGAAGGGGTATCACCCCGGGAGGGGCGCCGATCGGGGGGGGCATCGCCCCGGGAGGTGGCTCCCCGAAGGGGAGCCCGCCCCGAAGGGGAGCCCGCCCCGGGAGGGGAGGCGCATGCCTCCGCCCCGCATCCCTCCTTCCCGGACCGGCGCTGGCGCCGAATCCCGCCCGGCGCTTTTTGCCTCCCGGCGGCCTTTGCGGCTATAAATAGGTAATGCTCCCAGACCCAAGATGTTCCGCCGGCAGGGTCCGGCCCCGAGCGGGGCTCCGCATGCTTCCGGCTCCCGGCCCCCGGCTTCCGGCTCCGGTCGCGCCCGAAAAATGAATGGGAGTTCCGACACGATGCGAATCCGAATCCTCCTCCCCGCCCTCCTCCTCGCCCTCACCGCCTGGGGCGCCGCCCTCGCCGCCCCGGCCGCCGCCCCGGCCGCCTCCCCGGGAGCCTCCCCCGCCGCCGAGAAGGGGCCCGCCTCCCACGCCGAGGCCGCCAAGTGGTTCCGCAAGGCCGCCGGGAAGGGGCACGTCCCCGCCCAGTACATGCTCGGCCTTCTGCTTTACGACGGGAAGGGGATTCCGAAGGACTACAAGGAGGCGGGGAAGTGGTTTCGCAAGGCCGCCGAGAAGGATCACACCTCGGCCCAGTACATGCTCGGCCTCTTGAACTACGACGGAAAGGGCGTTCCGAAGAACTTCGACGAAGCGGCCAAGTGGTTCCGCAAGGCCGCCGAGAAGGACCACACCTCGGCCCAGTACATGCTCGGCCTCATCTTCTACAACAAGACGAACGCGCGCTGAGGCGCGCCCCCTCTCTCTTTCCCCCACCTCAAAGCGCGCGGAGGAAGTCGAGGCAGATCCGCGTGAACTCCTCCGGCCGCTCGACGAGGGCGACGTGGCCCGTCCCCTCCATGATGACCAGCTTGGCGCCCGGAATCTCCTCGGCGATGCCGCGCGCATGGTGGGGGTCCACGATGAGGTCGTGGGTGGAGGCCGTGACGAGGGTGGGCGCGCCGATCTCCCCGAGCCGCCCGTGCGTCTCGCTCGTGAGGCAGGCCTCGAGCTGGCCCTCCCAGCCCAGGGCGGAGACGCTCTCCATGAGCGAGCGCCTCTTCGTCTCCATCTCCTCGGGGTGGGCGTCGTAGTAGGCGTGGGAGTAGAGGCCGAGGAGGGAGTATTCGGCCAGCGCCTCGCGCTCGCCTCGCTGGGCCATGCGCTTGCGCGCGAGCTGGAAGCCGCCGAGGCGGGCGCAGTTGCGCGACCAGGTGTGGTGCAGCCCCAGGCTCATCACGCGTCCGGGGTGGCGCAGGGCGAGGTGCTGGGAGATGTGGCCCCCCATGGAGTAGCCCATGAGGTGGACGCGCTCCTCGCCCAGGTCGTCGAGGACGCGGGCCGCGTCGTCCGCCATGTCGGCCAGGCCGTAGCCCGCCGGGGGGACGCCGCTCCGCCCCACCCCGCGGTTGTCGACGAGGATGCAGCGGAACTCGGCCGAGAAGGGGGGAATCTGGGCCGCCCAGAGGGAGTGGTCGTGTCCCGTCCCGCTGATGAGCAGGAGGGGCGGCCCCTCGCCGCACGCCTCGTAATAGATCTCCACGCCGCCCGAGCCTTTCACCGTGGGCATGCGGCCCTCCTTCTAAGATGCGCATCAACAGAATGGAAAAGCGAGAGTAGGGGATGGGGGGAGGGCGCGTCCAGGGGGAGGACGGAGGAAAACATCGGAGTGCTTGCGGAAACGGCGTGGGGAAGAGGCTTCTATCGGTTCAGGCCCCGCCCAGCACCTGGACCGAATTTCGCTCCCCTATGCCAAGGGGAAATTATTATTAACTAGGGTGCAATCCCCCTCGTAGGCGCGGAATCTCCCGCTCGCCATTCATCGGGGCGGAAGCGATGCGCGATCGAACCGGCGCGGCCGCCCTCCCGCTCAATCTCTCTTGCACAAAAAAAGGAGGGCGCCCGCACGGGAGGGCGCCCGCAAAATCACTTTTTCTCCAACTCCGAATAATCCCGGTGATATTCCGGCGGGGGGGCGCCGGGCTGGCCCTGGATGACGTGGAGCTTGCCCCATTCGCGGCCCGCGTTGCGGAACCCGCGCTGCACGCCCGGCGGAACCCAGCAGGCGTCCCAAGGGCCGAGAATCGCCTGGCAGTATTCGCCCCGCGCGTCCAGCCAGAAAACCGCCCACCGCCCCTCGAGCGGGATGAACATTTCCTCGAAGGGGTGGTCGTGGAGCGGCGCGCCCGAGCCGCAGCGGTTTTCGTTGATGACGAACGCCACCTCGCCGTCCTCCAGCGAAGGCGGCGGGCCCGCCCCCTCGCGCTCTCCGCCAACGGCCCCGACGTAGCGGCGGATTCCCCGCACCCCCTCGGGCAGGCCCGCCTCGTGGTACACCTGGAAATTCATCTCACATTCCTCGTAGCGGACGACCTGGGTGGCCGGGTCGATCACGGGCCCGCCCGTATGGGGTTCGGTTCGGGCGCCCTCGGGAAGCCCATCGCGGCCGCTCTCGGGATAGACCGGGTATTCGTACCGGCCCTGCCCGTGAATGAAATAGAGGAACCCTTCCGAATCGCCCACGTTCTTGAAGCCCCGCATGATTCCCGGATGAATGCGTATGGCGTCGTAGAGCCCCAGGACGACGCTCTTTCTATCCTTCGATTCGGGGTCCTCCCAGAAAATCTCGAATTCGCCCTCCCACACCATGAACACCTCCTCGTCCCGGTGATCGTGGAGCGGCGCCCCGTTTCCGGGAGGCGCCATGGCGATTCCGTTGCAAAATTCCCAGCCCGGCAGCGCCGCCCGCGACGGCGCTCCGGGCACGTCGCCGATGTAGCGGTAGATGGCCCGGTGGCGCCCCTCCCCGCCCGACTCGTGGTAGTCGCTCCAGCTCGGAACCATCTCGGCGAAGCGGATGACAGTGACGGGCGCGACCCGCGTTTTCGGCTGAATGGCGACGGACGAATCTGAAACGCTCATCTCTCGCTCCCCCTCTCGAAACGAATTGGATGAATCAAGATAACCGGAATTATGCGGCAGCCGGGGCTCCCGCCCTGACTTTCCATCGACCGCTCGCAATTCCGACGGCGTTTCCCGTATGGGACTCCTCAAGTCTAGCGGAAAACGTCGTGCGAGGCGTCTCCTCCTCTCGAAACCGCAGCCAGAAGGCGGCCGCTCCCGCTTACCGGCGCAATGCTCCTTCCTTTCCCGGGCGCGACGCCTTTGCCCCGCCCCTGACCCGCGTCGCCCTCTCGCCTCAAATTGCCCGGGAGGAAGGGGGGGGAGTGAAAACGGCGCCGGCTCTTTCGGGAAAAAATTCCGGGGAGAAGACGTGCGGCCCCCTCCCCTCATCCTCCCGAATCTCTCCCCATCCCCCTCCCGGCTGATCTCCCTCCCCCCGGGCTCCTGGGCGGGGAAGGCGCGCGGGGCGGCCATGAAGACCCGCATCCTATATTGGACGAAAATGGTATAGTTCCCCTCGCAGGCGCGGAATCTCCCGCTCGTCATTCATCGGGGCAGAAGCGATGCGCGATCGGACCGGCGCGGCCGCCCGGAAATTTCACGAAGACACGAAGCACTCCTTCCAGAGCGTGCGGTCAGGCTCGCATTTTCTGGATTTTTCGAATCAGCCGATGCCCTTCAAGGTGTACACCGATCTCGCACCGGTCCCCCTGCCCCCCGAGCCGCCCCGCGCGGCGATGGACGCCATCCGGGCCGTTTCATCCGGGGGGGAGAAGGCGGCCGCTCCGGAAACGCTCTCGCTCGAAACTCTCGCGAGGCTCTTCTTCCTCACCGCGGGGATCACCAAAAAGATCGAAGCCGGCGGGCAGCCGCACTATTTCCGGGCCGCGGCGTGCACGGGGGCGCTTTACCACATCGAGCCGTATCTGATCTGCGGCGACGTTCCCGGGGGCCTCTCCGCGGGCGTGCATCACCTCGCCGTGCACGACTACTCCGCCAGATGTCTCCGGCGCGGGGATTACCGGCCCGCCATCGCCGAGGCGCTGGGCCGCGGGGACCCGCCCGAGGCGGCGTTCGTATTCACGAGCACCTACTGGAGAAATTCCTGGAAGTACCGCTCGCGCGCCTACCGGCACTGCTTCTGGGACAGCGGGACCATGCTGGCGAATTTCCTGGCGGCCGCCGCGTCGTTCGGGATCGCCGCGCAAATCAATACAGGATTCGCGGACGGGCAGGTCAACGGCCTCCTGGGGGTGGACGCCGGGGAGGAGGCTTCGCTGGTCGTCGTGGAGCTGGGGGAAAGACACCCGTTTCATGGAGGCTCCCCGGATGTCGCCCCGGTCTCATTCGAAACGGCGCCCCTTTCGGCGAACCCGATCGATTACCCTGCGATTCGGGAGATCCACGAAGCCTCCTCGCTGGGGAGCGGGGATGCGGTGCGCGAGTGGCGCCTGGGCGCCGAAGAGTTCCGGGGCGAAACCCCAAAAGTCCCCTCCGGAGCCGGGGAAGGCGCCGGTGAGGATGAATTCCCCGTTTTCCCGCTGGCGGAGGGAGAGTCTTCGGGAGACTCCATCGACGACGTGATATTGCGGCGCGGCTCGGCGCGGCGGTTCGGGCGCCGGCCGATCCGGTTTGAAGATCTGTCCCTCCTCCTCCGGGCCGCCGTGCGAAGCCTGCCGGCGGATTTTCTGCCGGAGGGGAAGCCCGCTCTCAACGAATTGTTCCTCATCGTGAACGCGGTCCAGGGACTGCCCGCCGGATCGTATTATTTCGACCGCCGCCGGGACGCTCTCGTTCAACTGAGAGAAGGGGACTTCCGCCCCGAGGCGGGCCATCTGGGATTGGATCAGGAACTCGCCGCCGACGCTTCGGTCAGCGTCTATTTCCTGAGCGATCTCGAAAAGGTCCTGCACGCGTTCGGCGACAGGGGGTACCGGGCGGCGCAGCTGGAGGCGGGGGTCATGGGCGGAAAGCTTTACCTCGGGGCCTATGCGCAGGGACTGGCCGCCTCGGGCCTGACCTTCTATGACGATGAGGTGATTTCTTTTTTCGGCCCCCGCGCGCACGGAAAGGAAGTGATGTTCCTGATGCTGTTGGGGCGCCGAATGTCTCCCACATTCCGTATGTGAAGAACCTGGCCCGTACGCCTCACCGGGAGCCGGCTGCGAGAAGAAGCCGCCGACGGCCGGAGCGGCCTGTCCGCTTTGTATCGGGCCGGGCCGTGTGCGACCATTTCCGGCCGGGAAAGGGCCATAAGGAGGGGACGGGGAATGAAGAGCGCCTTCAAAGAGTGGTCGTTGATATGCCGGGCTCTGGCCTCCGGGCGGCAGACGCTGGTCCTTCGAAAAGGCGGAATCCAAGAGGAAGGCGGCGGGTTTCGGCCCGATCATTCCGCTTTCCTGCTCTTTCCCACCTATTTCCACCAAACCCCTGAAACCGTCATCCCTGAGGCGATAACCATGCTCCGGGAGGCGATGGCGGAACAGCCCGAGCCGGGGGTGTTGCGGATCAGCCATTTCGCCGAAGTCGCCGAATCCTTTCGGGTGAATAAATTGGATGCGCTCCTTTCCCTCCGGGGATTGCACGTCTGGTCGGACGA
>JAZGDQ010000259.1:0-3210 GCA_036477985.1 bacterium | reverse complement strand
TGGCCGATCAGTTCGGCCCGCTGCCCCATCGAGCGCGCCGCCTCCTCCAGCTGGGCGAGATTCGGGTGCGCTGCCGGCGCTGCGGGGTCAAGAGTCTCCTGATCCGGGGCAAGGAGGCGATGTTCGAAACCTTCCCCGGAGACTACGAGCTCTCGGCCGTCTTCCTCGACACCCCGGGGATGGCCTTCGTCGACTCCCACAGCTTCCGCTGCTCCCTGAAGGGGGATTGGGAGGAGGATTTCCCCCGCCTGGTCCGCCTGCTCGAGGCCTTCGAGGCCTGCGCGCCCGAGGCGCCCGGCGCCGGGGAGGAGGCGGAGGAGGCCGCTCTGGCCACGGGTCCGGACGGGGGCGGGGACGGAGAGGGCGGAGGGGAGGCGCGGTGATGGGCGTTTCGAGGGGCGCGGGCGCCGTCGCCCTGGCGGCGGGGCTCTTCCTGCTCCTCGCCGGATGCGACGCCTCCCCCCCGGCCCGGACGGCGAAGGAGGCCGAAACCGTGGTCGCCGAGGTGAACGGGGAGGCCATCACGAAGGCGGACCTTTACGCCGCCCTCCTCGTGGAGGGCAAGTCCGCCCGCCCGCCCGCCGGGAGCGAGAAGGTCCTCCGGGCCCTCCTGGAGCAGCTCGTCGAGCGACGGCTCATGCTCCAGCGCTTCCGCGAGCGGGGCGAGCCCGTTGACGAGGCCCAGGTGCGCCAGTATGTTGCGGTCATTTCCCGACAGTACACTCCGCCCGGACTCGACGTGATCCTGAAGGAGGAGGGGATCGACAAGGAGAAGTGGCGGCGGGCGGTCCGCGAGACGCTCGAGATCGATTGGATCCTCACCCGGGAGGTGTATTCCCAGGTGGAGGTTTCCGAGGGGGAGATTCGGGATCATTACGAGGAGAACCGCGAGAGCTTCCGCCTGGAGCGGAGGTGGCGGGTCCGGCAGATAATGGTCGAGACCGAGGAGGAGGCCCGGCGCCTGCGGGCGGGAATTGCGGCGGGGGCCGCCTTCTCCCATATCGTGCGGCAGGCCTCGATCGGCCCCGAGCGGGGGCAGGAGGGCGACATGGGCTTCTTCTCCCGGGGCCAGCTTCCCGAGGGCATCGAGAAGGTGATCCTGGACCTCAAGGGAGACGAGGTGAGCCGGGTGGTGCGAACTTCATCGGGCTATCATATATTTCAGGTGACCGAGCGCCGCTCGGCCATCGATCAGCCCCTGGCCGCCGTCCGCGAGCAGATCCGGACCACCCTGATGGCGCGCAAGGGGCGCGAGCGGCTCGGGCGGTGGCTGTCGGAGCTGAAGGCGAAGGCGACCATACGGTTCAATTGGAGAAACTTGGAAAATGCATCGGCGGGTTAGCTTTCTCGTTGCGCTTCTGATCGGCGCCCCGGCGGGGCCGGCGCTCGCGGCCGCCCCTGCGACCGAGGTCATGATCGAGCGCATCGTGGCCAAGATCAACCAGGACATCATCACCCTCAGCGAGCTCCAGGACGCCGTCAAGGAGGACACCGAAAAGCTCCGGAAGCGTTACCGGGGCGAGGAGTTCGAGCGCCGGCGGCGGGAGCTGGAGCTGAAGGGGCTCAACTCCCTCGTGGAGCGCAAGCTGGTCCTCCAGCGGGCGAAGACGCTGGGCGTCACGGTGCAGGACAAGGCAGTGGAGAAGGCGATGGGCGTCGTGCGGTCGCGGAACAAGCTGACCCCGGGGATGTTCCGCCGCTATCTCCAGGCGCGCAACATCACGCTCAAGACCTTCCGGAAGCGGATGCGCGAATCCCTCATCCTGCGCCAGGTGGTCGGGATCGAGGTGAACATCCGGGTGGCGGTGAGCGACGCGGAGATCGCCGACTACTACAAGGCGAACCTCAACGATTTCCGCAAGGGCGAGTCCCGCAAGGTGCAGCAGATCTTCTTCCCCATCCAGAAGGGCGACCCGGCCTCCCGGATTCAGGAGCAAAAGAAAAAGGCGGAGGCGGCCTACAAGGAGGCGCTCAAGAGCCCGGCCGGGTTCTCCGGCCTCGCAAAGCGCCTCTCCGAGGGGCCGGCCGCCCGCCGGGGCGGGGACCTGGGCTTCATCAAGCGCGGGGAGGTGTTCCCCGAGTTCGAGGCCGCCCTCTTCCGCCTCGCCGAGGGAAAGGTGGGCGAGCCGGTTCGCACCCGGGCGGGCTTCCACGTCCTGCGCGTCGCCGAAATCCGCTCGGGCAAGGTCACCCCCCTCAAGCAGGTCGAGGACAAGATCCGCAACACATTGTTCAAGGAGAAGCGGGCCAAGCGGCGGCGGGAGTGGCTCGCCGAGCTGAAGCGCGCGGCCTTTCTCGAAATCCACTTCGATCCGGCCACGCCGGCGAATGGGAACGGCCGGCAGGACCCCCTTTTCCGCGACGTCCGCGAGCAGGTCACCTTCGAGCTCGTGAAGGTCGAGCTCCTCGGCGACACCGAGCTCTTCGGGCGCGAGCGCCTCTTCTGGGCCTACGGCTCCAAGCGCAGGAGCCCGCGGTGGAAGTCGGGCAAGGCGAAGGTGAACAGCAAACGGAGCCTCGAGGGGGACGCCGTCGGCGCCCTGGAGGTGATGCACCGCGAGTTCGTCAACCCCGACCCCGCGGCCAACCTGTATCTGTTCGAGCACAACTACGTCCTGCCCAACACCTATCTCGGCAAAATCAGCTTCGCCGACGTCATCAAGCGCTACTCCCTCAACCCGGAGAAGAAGCGCCTCGAGTTCCTGACCGACTCGAAGAAGGCGCGCTTCGTCTTCCACGCCAAGGTGGAGAAGACCCGGAGCATCGTGGCCGACCCGAAAGAGATCGGCCGGTAGGGCCTCTCCGTTGCGGCTCGACCTCTTCCTCACCCTCAGCCGGCTGGTCAAGCGCAGGTCCGCCGCCAAGGCGCTGGCCGATTCGGGCGCCGTCGAAATCGGCGGGGCGCCCGCCAAGGCGGGGCGGATCCTTCGGGTGGGCGATGAGCTGGAGGTGCGCCTGGGGCGGCGGGAGATCCGCCTCCGGGTGGCGGCCCTTCCCCAGCGCCGCCCCACGCGCGCCCAGGCCCCTTCCCTCTACGAGGTCCTCTCCGAGCGGGAGGCGGCCGAGCCCTTCGAGGCGCTCGATTCGGGGGAGGCCATCGATTTTTTGACGCGAAGGTGAAGATTCCGCTTGCCAGGGCCCCCGCCCGCTGGTAGGGTTCCACCGTCGGGCGGATGCAGCGGCCGGCCGAATGCGATGCGCCGGAAGTGA
>JAZGDQ010000258.1:0-2402 GCA_036477985.1 bacterium | reverse complement strand
GCATGAAGACCACCGGGAGGCCATCCGGGCCTACCAGGAGACGAACATGGGGCTTCCCCGGAGGATTCAGATTCTCCACGTCCATCGGGAGATCCTGGGGCGGGACGTTTCGGAGGCGGAGCTGGAGGGCCTGTGCGCGCGGTACGGAGATCTCGTCACCGAGCGCGTCCTGCGGGCGCCCTTCGTGGCCGGGGCCCGGGAGTTCCTGGAGGCGCATCACAAGATATGCCCGCTCTATCTCGCCTCGGCCACGCCCGAGGAGGAGCTGCGCCAGATCGCCGGGGCGCGCGGAATCGAGGGCTATTTCCAGGAAATCTTCGGGGCGCCGCGCCCGAAGGCGGACATCCTGCGCGAGATCCAAAAGACGGAGGGCCTCGGCCCGGGCGAGATGGTCTTCGTCGGCGACGCCCTCTCGGACATGGAGGCCGCCCGGGAGGCGAACGTTCCCTTCGTCGCGCGCCTGGGCGAGTCGGGCGGGCTGGAGGACGCCCCCCGCCGGATTCGGGATCTGCGCGAGCTTCCGGCCCTCCTGGAGCGGCTCTTCGCCCCATGAACCTTCTCCTCGTCTTCGACGACAGCGTCCCGCCCGAGGAGATCGCCGCCCGGCTCGGGCCGGCGGAGGAAGTGTCCCTCCTTCCGCTCACCGGGGACTGGCGGCGGATCCGGGCCGTCGAGGCCGCCCTCGGGGGCGCGGCGGGGCGGCGCGTGCGCAGGCTCGACGCGGCCCGCCTGGTGGACGCCCAGGTCGAGCGGCTGTGCGCTGCTCTCCCGGCCTGGTCGGCCGCCTGCGCGAACATGGAGATCGAGGGAAAGCCGCTCAAGGAGTGGCTCCTCCTTCCGGAGGGCGATCTGAGCGCCTTCTGGCTGGGGCCCATCGCCGAGAAGAACCCGCTCAAGACGGACGCCTATCTCTCGATGGCCCAGGCCGGCGCCGTCGAGGAGGCGCTCCGCGCCGAGGGGTTCGACGTCTGCGCGGCGGCGCTGGGCTCGGAGCTGCTGGAGCGGGCGGTGGAGGGCGCGGCCGCGGGCTGCGGCGTCCGCTTCCGGGGGATGGGGCGGAGATCCCTTCTCCGGCGCCTGCGGGAGGAGCGCGGATTCCTCCCCGCGGCGGCGGCCCTGGGACAGATCCTCTGGCGCGCCGCCCTGGCGCGGATCGTCATGGGCCGGGCGCGCGGGCGGGCCGCCCTGGAGGGCCCGGACCTCTTCGTCACCTACTTCCCCTACCTGGACGAGGAGAGCGCGGCGCGCGGGGTTTTTCGGAACAAGTACTTTCTCCCCCTCCAGGAGTGGATGCGCGAGCGGGGGTCGCCGATCACCTGGCTCCTCATGTTCGTGTATATTGAGGGCGGCTCCTATCGGGAGGCGCTGCGGAAGGCGGCCCGGCTCGCCCGGCGCGGCGAGCGGCTCGCCTTCCTCGAGGAGTTTCTCGGCCCCGGCGGGGCCCTGGCGCTCGCGCGCCGGTGGCTGGCCCAGTGGCGGCTCCACCGCCGCCTCAGGGGGCGCCTGGAGGAGGCCGCCGCGAAGGACCTTCCCTCGCCCGCCTGGAGGCCCCTGGCGGGCGCTCTCCTGCGCCGCACCTTCTACGGCCTGGAGGCGGTGCGGGGGCTCTTCTATCATTTCGCCTTTCGGAGCGCGCTTGCCCGCGCGGGCGGCGCGAGGAGATGTCTATATCTTTGCGAGATGCAGTCGTGGGAGGCGGCGCTGAACGCCGCGGCGCGCGCGGCGCGCCCCCCCCGCGCGGCGCGTCCCCCCGTTGAAACGATGGGGTATCAGCACACCTCGGTCTCGCGGAGCTATACCTTCTTCCGGCATCACCCCTCCCCGGCGGAATTGGGGGGCGGCCCCGCCGGCGCCGCCCTGCCGGGAAAGATCCTTTGCAGCGGGGAGGTCTCCCTCTCCCTCCTGGCCGAGTGGGGCTACGCCGATCTGGCGCTGGTCGAGGCCCTGCGGCAGATGCCCCTGCGGGAGCAAATGGAGGCCTCCTCCACTTCGTCGGAGGCCGCCTCCGGCGATGAGAAAGTTCCCGTCCTTCTCGTCGCCGGCTCCATCGACGCGGCCGAGACGCGGGCGCTTCTCTCCTTCGTCGAGGAGGCCCGCCCGGGGCTCTCCGGCTGGCGCATCGTCCTGAAGGGGCATCCCTCCATGCCGGTGGCGCCCCTTCTGGCGAGGCTCGGCGCGGGCCCCGGCGCCGCGGGCTACGAGATTGCGACAGGGGACATTTCGAGCTGGATGCGGGAGGCGGACGCCGTTCTCGTTCCGACCAGCTCGGTGGCCGTCGAGGCCCTGGCGCACGGCTGCGAAGTCTTCGTTCCGGTGTTCCCTTCGTTTTTCGGGATGAGCCCCCTGAGCGGCTTCGAGGAATTCGGAAGGAAGGTCTACGCGCCGGAGGAGCTGGCCGCCGC
>JAZGDQ010000257.1:0-4368 GCA_036477985.1 bacterium | reverse complement strand
GGGGAGGTGGCGATGCGCCTCATCGGCCACCTCTCGAAGGGCTACCGCCAGCGCGTCGGTCTCGCCCAGGCCCTGGTGAACAACCCTCCCGTCCTCATCCTGGACGAGCCGACCGCGGGCCTCGATCCGAAACAGATCGTCGAGATTCGCCACCTTATCCGGGGCCTCAAGGGGGAGCACACCATCCTCCTGAGCACCCACATCCTCCCTGAGGTGAGCATGGTCTGCGACCGGGTGATCATCATCGACCGCGGCCGGGTGGCCCACGAGGGGAGGACGGAGGATCTGGGGGGGGAGGACGCCTTCGTGCGCGTCTCCGCCCTGGGCCCGGCCGAGGAGATCCGCCGGGCGCTCGCCGGCGTGGCGGGGGTGCGCGAGGTCTCCCAAAGGAAGGGAGAAGGGGAGGAGGCCCATTTCACCGTGCGCGCCGATCGGGGCCGGGAGATTCGGCCCGAGCTGGCCGAGGCGGCCGCCCGCGCGGGGGGGCGCCTCACCGGCCTCGCCCAGGACCAGAACACGCTGGAGGATCTGTTCGTGCGGATCGTGAGCAGCGAGCGGGCCGCGGACGGGGAGGACGGGCGAACGGAGGGGGAGAATGGACCGGACGGGTCTCCGGCCGGGGGGGGCGGCGATGCGTAACGTGGGCCTCATCATCCGGCGCGAAATGGCCTCCTACTTCTTCTCGCCCATCGCCTACGTCCTCCTGGCCGCCTGGACGTTCATGATGGGCGTCTTCTTCTCGGGCTCCTTCCTCAACTACGCGGCCATCTCGTTGCAGATCATGCGCAACCCGCGGGCGGCGGCGCAGCTCAACCTCACCCCGACCTCGGGCATCCTCGAGCCGGTCTTCTCGAGCGTGAGCATCATCCTCCTTTTCGTCGTTCCCCTCCTGACGATGCGCCTCTTCAGCGAGGAGAAGAAGGAGGGGACCATCGAGCTCCTCTTGACCTATCCCATCCGGGACGGGCAGGTGCTCGCCGCGAAGTTCCTCTCCGCCCTCTTCATGTACCTGATCATGATGGCGATCACCCTGCTCTATCCGCTCATTCTCGCCATGTTCGTCGAGATCGAGTGGGGCGTCGTGGGCTCGGGCTACCTGGGGATGATCCTCCTGGGCAGCGCCTTCCTCTCGCTCGGCGTCCTGGCCAGCACCCTGACCTCGAACCAGATCATCGCCGCCATGCTGGCCTTCATGATTCTTCTCGTGAGCTTCGTTCTCGACTTTCTGGCCGTCTCGGCGGGCGAGATCGCCGGCGCCGTCATCCGGCATCTCTCGATCGGAAACCACTTGCGGAACTTCATCCGCGGAATCATCGACACGCGCGACATCGTCTACCTCCTGAACGTGACCGTCCTTTGCCTGTTCCTTTCGCTGCGCTCCCTCGAATTCTACAAGTGGAGGGGATGATGGCCGTCGAAAGCCGCAAGCTCTACATCTTCGTCGGCGCCCTCGTCCTCCTCCTGGCGGGCCTCCTCGGCTGGGTCTCGGCCGACCCCTTCTCGGGGACCCCCTGGTGGGCCTACGCGGCGGGCGCCCTGGGCGTCCTCCTCCTCGCCTACGGCTTGTGGGACGCCTGGTCGGAGATCCGGGGCGGCCTCGGCCGCCGCTCGACGCGCACCGCCCTCCAGGTGGCGGCCATGATCGTCATCGTCGTGGGAATCCAGACCGTCGTCGAGCTCTTCTCTGTCAAGCACTACACGCGCTGGGACGTCACCCCCGGCGAATTCTTCAGCCTATCGCAGAAGACCCAGCAGATTCTCGAAAAGCTCGACAAGGAGAAGCGGCGGATCGAGTTCCTCGCCTTCATCCAGAAGACCCGCCGGCCCGCCGTGAAGGAGGTTTTGGAGCAGTACGTCCACCGCTCCAAGCAGGTGAGCCTGCGCTTCATCGACCTGGACGCCTCCCCGCGCCTGGCGAAGAAGTACGACGTGGACCTCGACGGGACCATCGTCGTCGTCCACCGCTTCAAGAAGGAAGAGGCGGCGAAGAAGGAGGAGGCCCGGAAGGCGGCGGAGGCCGAGAAAGAGGAGGGGGCCACCAAGAAAGGGGAGGGGGCCGCGAAAGCGGAGAAGAAGGCCGCCCCCAAGAACTTCCGCTCCGAGAAGATTTTCAGCCTCGCGGAGAACGCGATCGCGAACGCCATCCTCAAGGCCGTCCAGACAGAGCAGAAGAAGGTCTACTTCCTCACCGGCCACGGCGAGCGCCTCCACAAGGGGTCCGGGCGGGAGGTTCTGTCCGCGCTGGCGAACTCCATGCGCGACGACAACTACGAGGTGGACGAGCTTCTCCTCCTGCGGAAGAAGGGCGTGCCCGAGGGGACGAACATTCTCGTCATCGCCGCCCCCCGCGCCGACCTCGCCGAGGCGGAGATCGGGTTTCTCGATGACTACATCCGGCGGGGCGGCAAGCTCCTCGTCCTCCTCGAGCCCGAGACCCAGGGCCGCATTCTCGATTTCCTCTCCCGGTTCGGCGTCGAGTCCCCCGAGAGCATTGTCCTCGATCCCCAGGCCGTCCGCTTCGAGCTCGTGGGGGGGAACGTCGTGACCCCCTTCGTGGCCGACTACGGCGTCCACGAGATCACCGAGAAGCTGCGGGGAATGGCGACCGTCTTCCCGACGGTGCGCCGGGTCTCGGCCAAGAACGACCCCAAGCGGGGCATCTCGGCCGAAATCCTCGCCCGCACGGGCAAGGGGAGCTTCACCGTCACCGGGGTCACCCTCAAGGACGGCAAGCTCTCCTACGATCCCAAGGAGAAGAAGGACGGCCCGGTTCCCCTGGCGGCGGCGCTGACCGTCTCCCTCGACCAATTCTTCCCGGACGGCGCCAAGGGGGAGAAGGGCAAGAAGCCCGCCGCCCAGGCCAAGAAGGGCGCCGAGGCGCGCATCGTCGTCTTCGGGGACGCCGACTTCGCGAGCGACGCCTTCATCCGCGCCCAGGGGAACGCGAACCTCGCCCTGAACGCGGTCAACTGGCTGGGCGGGGAGAAGGCCCTCATCTCGATCCGGCCCAAGCGGCGGATCGGCTCCCCCCTCGTCATCCAGGGCGGGGAGACCAACTTCGTCCGCCTCGCCACGGTGGTGCTCATGCCCCTGCTCGTCCTCCTCGTCGGCCTCACGGTCTACATCCAGCGAAGGCGGCTCCGGTGAACCCGCGGAAAAACCTCCTCCTCCTCCTCGTCCTGCTCCTCGCGGGCGGGGCCTACTACCTCTTCGACGTCAAATGGGCGGGGGAGGAGAAGACCGAAGAGGAGCGCAAGGCGAAGGTCCTCAAGGGGCTGGACGAGAAGCGCCTCCTGCGCATCGCGCTCGAGCGCGAGAAAGAGCCCTATCAGGCGATCCGCACCGAGAAGGGCTGGCGCTTCGTCAAGCCGGTCGACGCCGCCGTGGACAAGGAGGAGTTCGACAAGCTCGTCAAGGGCGCCGCCGGCCTTAAGGAGACCCGGCGGATCGGCTCCGTTCAGGACCTCTCCGAGTTCGGCCTCGCCAAGCCCGGCCTGCGCCTCACCTTCGGCCTCAAGGGGCGGGAGGTGGTGGTTCTCCATATCGGGGACCGCTCCCCCACACGCGCCTCCCGCTACGCCGCCCTCAAGGGCGGCCCCGTCTTCACCCTCCCCAGCGAGTCGGTGGACCTCTTCGACAAGCCGGTCTTCGCCCTGCGGGACAAGACCGTCGTCCCCATCAAATCCGACAAGGCCCAAATGATCACCGTCGCCCCCGGGGGGGAGACGCCCTTCACCGTCGTCCGGCGGGAAAAGGACGACTGGGAGATGACGGTGCCCGTCGCCGACAAGGCCGCCTCCACCGACTCCGAGGGGGTGGCCTCCGGGCTGTACTACGCCCGGGTCCACCGCTTCGTGGAGGAGAAGCCCAAGGACCTCGCCAAGTACGGCCTCGACAAGCCGACCTTCACCGTCCGCGTCTACACCGACAAGAAGGGCAAGGAGGGGGACGGCCTCATCCTGGGGAAGAGCGTGCGGGAGGAGACGGTGGGCCCGCGGGGCGCGAAGAGCAAGAAGCTCTTCTATTACGGGCGGCGGCTCTCAGGCGGCCCCGTCTTCCTGGTGAGGAACACGGTCGTAAAGGATCTTCCGCGGACCGCATTCGCCCTGCGGCACAAGACCGTCCTCGACTACGACGTGGACGACATCACCCGCCTGCGGATCGAAATGCCGGGCGAGACAGTCGACGTCCGCCGCCTGGGGAAGAAAAAGTGGGACCTGCGGGTGACGAAGGCCGGCGCCGCCGAGGCGGCGAAGCTTCCCGCCCTGCACAAGCACGTCGACGACGTGCTCTGGGACATCAAATGGGCGAACGCGGTGGAATACGTCGATTCGCCGGGGGAGGAGCTGGCGAAGTACGGCCTCGGCG
>JAZGDQ010000256.1:0-9293 GCA_036477985.1 bacterium | reverse complement strand
CGTCCTCGAATGGGTTCTCATCAGCGCGGCCGTCTTCGCCGGGATGTTCCTCCTCGGCGCCCTCCTGGTGGGGGGGCCGGGCGCCGCCGCCCTTTATGGGGGCGTCCTCGCCGCCGCCCTCATCGGCCTCCGCCTGGCGAAGGGGAGGATGCCCGGCGCCGCCTGAGCCGGGGGAGGGCCGCCGCGCGCGCGCTGGCGAAAAAAAACCCGGAGCCTCGGGGAGGCTCCGGGCTGGCGCCGGTCCGGCGATGGGGCGGTTCTAGACTTCCTCGAAATCGGCGGTGTACTCGATCTTGATTCCGCGCTGCACGCTCTGGCTGGCCGGGCATCCCAGGTCGTGAATCCCCAGGGCGCGCTCGGCTTCGGCGCGCTTGCCCTTGGGGATGCGGGCCGTGTAGTGGACCTTGATCTTCGTGATCAGGGCCATTCCGTCTACGTTCTCGATGAACCCTTCTACCTCGGCGACCAGGTTGTCCGGGGCGCTCGGAATTTGACGCGCATCCAGCGCGCCTCCCATGTTTCCGGTCATTCACCCGGCGACGGCGGCCACGAGGTGATCCAGCGTGGCGGGCCGCTCTTCCTCGGGCTCGATTTTGTAGAAGGCCTTGATGCCCCCGTGGACGCCGTAGGGGATGGGGTCGTCGGGAAAGTCGTTCAGAAAGGCGGTCTTCATCGCCTTCCCGGGCTCTTTCACCACCTTGAGCTTGGTGACGTGGATAATTTCGCCCATAGAGAGTCTCCTTTGATCGACAGGTTGCCGGGGTTTAGCGAGTGACGAAGAGAATATCATCCAATCGTCTCCGATGGAAATGACCCGGGAGAAGACTCCCTTGGCCCTTGGGCGATTCGGTTGGGGTCGAATCCGGTGGAGGGGGGAAAGGCGTCCCCGATCCTCGGTCCCGGCGGGGCGGCGGGGGCCGCGCGCGGGACGGCGCCGCGTAAAGCCGCACCTTTGCATTACACGGGAGGGACCCCTTCTGGGGCAGGAGAGACGCTGGAAGGGCAGGGCCGCCGGGCGGGGTTCACTCGGCGTTGGTGCAGAGGACGGCGCGCCAGTAGTCGAATATGTTGACCCGCTCCTGGACCAGGGGGGTGAGGTTGTTCGTCGCGAGCAGCGCCTCGAGGTCCAGGTTGCTTTCCCATCCGATTTTTCGGCACACCCCGTTGATGAACTCCTCGAACTTGGCCAGGACGGGATTCTGGCTCTTGAAGTGGTTGATGAAGACGATCCGCCCCCCCGGCTTGCAGACGCGGCAGATCTCGGCGACGACGCGGTGGGGGTCGGGCGCGGCGCTCATGACGTAGCAGGCCGTCACGCAGTCGAACATGTCGTCGGGGTAGTCCATCGCCTGGGCGTCCATCACCTGAAGGTGGGTGTTCGTCAGGCCGTGCTTCTCCACCTTCTCGGCGGCCTTCCCCAGCATTTTGGGAGAGATGTCGATGCCGTGAATCTCGGCGTCGCGCCGGTAGAGGGGAAGGGAGAGGCCCGTTCCGACGCCGACCTCGAGCAGCCGCTCGCCGGGCTTGATGTCCAGGAGCTGGACCCCGACGTCGCGCCCTTCTCTGAATATTCTCTTGAAGATGATGTCGTAGAAGCTGCCCCAGCGGTCGTAGATTTTGACGACGGACTCTTCGGTCAGCACGCTCTCTCTTCCCCTTTCAGTCCCGTGGAATCCAGACCTCGAAACGGGAGATGGGCGATCCCGCCGCCCCGCGCTCTCAATGCCTGCGCCGGGCGTAGCAAGCGATGCCTTCCCCAAGAGACGCAATAAAACTCTCTAGCAAAAGAGCGGGCGGAAAGTCAATATCGGGGGCGGGGCGACGCCCCGCCGCGGGGCTTGGCCCAGGACCCGATTATATCGTAGTTTTCCCGAAAAGGGGGGGAATCCCCGAATATCTCAATACGGGAGGGCGGCCGGGTGGACCTCAAAACCGTTCAATTCGAGCTGGATGCGGGTTTGGCCCTCGTGCGCATGAGCCGGCCCAAGGCCCGCAACGCGCTGAGCCGGGAGATGGGCCTGGAGCTTCAAGAGGTTTTCGGCCGCTGCGCCGGGGACGGCGTGCGGGCGGTGGTGCTCACCGGCGAGGGCGGGGCCTTCTGCGCCGGGGGGGACCTGAAGGAGATCGGGGGGCGCATCGAGGCGGGCGAGCGGATGGAGGAGTTTCTCGGCCCGGACTACCAGTGCGCCATCAAGGCCCTCTACGATCTGCCCAAGCCCTCCATCGCGGCGGTGAACGGCTTCGCCGTGGGCGGGGGCTTCGACCTCGCCCTCGCCTGCGACATCCGCCTGGCCGCCGAGAGCGCCCGCTTCGGCCAGGTGTACGCCCAGGTGGGCCTCGTGCCCGACTGCGGGGGGACCTTCCTCCTCCCCCGGGCGGTCGGCCTCGCCAAGGCGCTCGAGCTCATCCTCACCGGAGAAATCCTCGACGCGCGCCAGGCCCTCGAGATCGGCCTCGTCCGCTCCCTCCATCCCGACGATCAACTCATGGAGGAGGCCCTCGCCCTGGGGCGCCGTCTGGCGGAGGGGGCGACGCTCGCCCTCTCGGCGGCGAAATCGCTTGCCAAGCGGGCGTGCACCCTGGATATTGACACCGCCCTGGCGGCCGAGGCGTCCGCCCAGCGCGAGACGAGCCGAAGCGCGGATTTCGCCGAGGGGCTGGCCGCCTTCCGCGAGAAGCGCGCCCCCCGGTTCGAGGGCCGGTAGGGTCTCCCGCTCGCTCCCCCTTCGTCCTTCCCCAACGCCCGGAGACGCGTGCCCGGAATGGAGTCTTTCTTTCAGGGCCTGTCCCTGTGGCTGAACCTGGCGTTCTTCGTCCTCGGCATCGCAGCGGTGATCTGGGGGGCGGGCAGGTTCACCGAGGGGGCGGTGGGCATCGCCGAGGCGACCGGCGTTCCCAAGATGGTGGTGGGGGCCACCGTGGTGAGCGTCGCCACCACCCTTCCCGAGTTCAGCGTCTCCACCGTGGCGGCCGCCCTGGAGCGCCCCGCCACCTCGGTGGGCAACGCGGTGGGTTCGACCATCTGCAACATCGGCCTCATCCTGGCCCTGGCCGCCCTCATCCGGCCCGTCCGCTTTCCCCAAAATGCGGTCCGCACCCAGGGGCTGGCCATGTGCGCCGCCGGGCTCCTTCTCGTGGCCTTGATCTGGAACGGGGTGCTGGACCGGGGCGAGGGGTGGCTCCTCCTGGCGGCGGCGGCGCTCTATCTTTGGGACTCGATGCGCCGCTCGGGCTGGAACGGGAAAAACGGCGGCGGGGGGTCCTCCTCCCACGAGTGGGGCCCCCTCCTGGGCAGGTTCACCGTCGGGGCGCTGGGGGTGGTGGGAGGAAGCGTCCTGCTGGTCCAGAACGTCACCCCCATCGCCCGGGCCATGGGGATGCCCGAGCTCGTGATCGCCCTCACCCTCGTGGCGGTGGGCACCTCCCTGCCCGAGCTCATCACCGCCGTCTCCTCCTCCCTCCGCGGCCACGGGGAGATCGCCGTGGGGAACGTGATGGGGGCCAACATCCTCAACATCACCTGGGTGCTGGGGGCGTCCTCGGCGATTTTCCCCCTCCCGATCGAGCCCCAGACCTTCCGCCTCGATGTTCCGGCGATGGGGATCATGATGGTCCTGTTCGTGGGGATGATGGGCTTCCGGGGGAGGGCGGGCCGTCTCTCGGGCGGCCTGCTCCTGTCGGCCTACATCCTCTACCTGGGGCTGATGATCGCCTGGTTCGTCCTCTGATCGCGGGCGCGCGGGAGGTGGCGCCCGCAAGGGCGACTGGGGGAAGGGGCGCATGGCGGGCGGATTGACCCGTCCGCGGGCCTTCTCTAGTATGAATTCCACCCGCACGGGGGGGGATCCGACCGATGGAGTCCGGCCCGCGGCCCAAGGCGATACCGAAGGGACATCCCCTCGCCCGGTTCCTGCGGAACGCGACGGAGTCGGCCTTCGACGCCGTCGGGATGCGGGACGGGGAGGTGATCGAGTACGTGTGGGAGATGCTCCTTCGGTTCGTCCACGTGGACAACCTCTTCCGGCGCAGCGACCGGACGGGGCAGCGGCTCGAGAAGGTGTTCGACTTCCTCTCCGAAGCGCAGGAGTTGCGCGGCGGCCCCCTCCGGGAGGTCAAGCTCCAGATGGGGGATGTATGCCTCTTCTTCACCGGGCTCTATCCGGAGAGTTTCGAGCGCCGGAAATTGAATCCGAGTTTTTACGTTTCCCAGGGGAAGGCCGCCTACTGCCATGTGGCCGAGATCGACGGGCTGCGGCCGACGGGGATTTTTTTCCGGAAGCTCACCCATGAGTTCGAGAACTGCGTCATGGCCCTGCACGTGGAGCGGATGTTTTTGAACGATTCTTTCTACCAATACATTGGCCGCCAGTTCAGCGTCTGAGGTTTTCGGCTGCGCCCCGCCGGGGGCCGAGGGATGAAAACATGCGCACCCGTATTTTGACATGCAAGATGGGCCTTCTCGCTCTCCTCCTTCTCGCCTCCGCGCCCGCTTCGGCGGCCCCGGGGAAGAAGGGCGCCAAACCCGATGCGTCCAAAGTCGTGGTGGCCATCATCAACGGCTACCGCCTCACCGTCGGCGAGCTGGAGGAGAAGCTCAAAACCCTCCCCCCCACCGTGCAGATGCGGATTCGCAAGAACCGCGACAAGTACATCAACGGGATCATCCAGGCCGAGCTTCTTTATCAAGAGGCCGTCCGCCGCAAGTTCCAGAACCGCCCCCAGGTCCGCAAGCGCATCCTCCAGGCGAAGCGGCGCATCATGATCGACGAGTTCGTCCGGCGCGAGGTGCACGACAAGGTGGACGTCTCGGAGAAGGACCTGCGGGACTTCTTCAACAGCAACAAGGAGAAGTTCTACCGCAAAGAGGCCGTCACGATGAGCCACATCGTCCTCCGCAGCGAGAAGGACGCCTGGGACACCATCGCCGAGCTCCGCCGGGGCGCCTCCTTCTCGGCGGTCGCGCGCGAGCGGTCGGTCTTCGGCGGCACCCGCGATTCGGGCGGCATGATGGGAACCGCCGTGCGGGGCGAGCTGGACAAGAACATCGAGGCGGTGGCGTTCCGGCTGCCCATCGGCGAGGTGAGCGAGCCGATCAGCACCCCGCTCGGGTGGCAGATCATCCGGATCACCGAGCGGACGGCCCCGGAGGAGGCCTCCTTCGATGACGTGAAGGAGGACGTCAAGCAGCTCCTCATCGAGATCAAGCGCCGGGATAGCTACTCCAATCTGGTCGATGATCTCAAGGACAGGGGAAAGGTGGTCGTCTACCCCGACAGGTACAAGTAGGGGCTCCCCTTGCGGGGAAGCCACCCTCGCGCGCCTCCAGATCCCCGCTGCGGGACCCCCGGCGGGCCGCCCCGGACCCGATGCGCCGAACACCCTGAAGCGGGCGGGGTTGCCCCTTCCGCCCGAATCTTGTTTCCACCCTTTCTCCACACCCTATCCAGATCCTCTCCCCAGGGATGCCCACCTCTTATCCACAAGAAATTGTGGTCCACACCCCCTTTTTCTTTGACAAGGTACAATATGTTGTGGTGGAATCCACTTTCTTTGACATCGGGGAAATCGTCCCGCGGGGAGGGGAAGCTGCCCCGTGCGGGGCCGGCCGGCGCCAGCGCGGGCCGCGCGCCCTCTCCGAGTGAGTCACGGCTCCATTGCGGCGCCTCCTCTTCCGCCATCGGGCGGGCGGGAGCGGAGATCGCGCGCACCCCCTCCGGCGGGCGGCTTCCCCCGGAGGGGGAAGCGGGGCCTTTCGCCGGGGGCGGAGGCGCCGCCCCGGGGAGCGAACGTTCTGGCGGGAGGCGTCATCCGCCGCCGCCGCGGGTCCCGCGCAGCCCGGCGCCCGGCGCCGCCCCAGGGGAGTTCGGATGAGCATCAAATCGGATCGGTGGATCGCCCGCATGGCGCGGGAGCACGCGATGATCGAGCCCTTCGAGGATGGCCAGGTGCGCAACGGAGTCATCTCCTACGGCCTCTCCTCCTACGGCTACGACATCCGAATCGCCGATGAGTTCATGATCTTCACGAACGTGAACTCCTCCATCGTGGACCCGAAGAATTTCGACGAGCGCTCCCTCGTCAGATTCAAGGGAGACGATTGCGTCATCCCCCCCAACTCCTTCGCCCTGGCCAAGACGGTGGAGTACTTTCGCATCCCCCGGAACGTGCTCACGCTGTGCGTCGGCAAGAGCACGTATGCGCGCTGCGGCATCATCGTGAACGTCACCCCCTTCGAGCCCGAGTGGGAGGGTTACGTCACCCTGGAGGTTTCGAACACCACCCCCCTTCCGGCGAAGATCTACGCGAACGAGGGGATCGCCCAGGTCCTCTTCTTCGAGAGCGACGAGGTCTGCACAATCTCCTACGCCGACAAGAAGGGGAAATACCAGAGCCAGCAGGGCCTGACCCTCCCCAAGCTTTGAGGGGGCCGGGCCCTGGGGCGCCTGCCCGGAGGCTTCCTCCCGGCTTCCTGCCGGGGGGGTGCTTCCTTATCCTGCCGGGGGGGGGGGCTCCCCCCATCACCTGCCGGGGGGGCTCCCCCTCCTACTATGCCCGGGGGGCTTGCGCCTTCCCGCCCAGGGGGCGTCCCCCGATTCCCTCCGGGGCCGGAAATACCCTGCCATTTCCTTTTGTTCTCCTCCTGAAGCGGATTCCTTTCCGAAACGCCGAAATGGGGTGTATAATAGCGGCGGCGGCGCCCTGGGGCGCCTGCCGGGGAGTGTTTCGGTAAGGGAATGAATTGCTTGGGGTTGGGGATTTCATGGCCCAAGAGTTGAGCCATATCGACGAGAGCGGGCGCGCCCGGATGGTGGAGGTGGGCGGAAAGCCCGAGACGGCGCGCGAGGCCGTCGCCCGGGGCCGCATCGAGATGAAGTCCGAAACCCTGCGCCTCATCCTGGAGGGCGGCTTGCCCAAGGGAGACGTCTTGGGGACGGCCCGGGTGGCCGGGGTGCTGGGCGCGAAGAACTGCGCCGGCCTCATCCCGATGTGCCATCCCCTCCGTCTGACGAGCGTGGAGGTCCTCTTCGAGCCGGGCGAGGGGGGAGAGGGGGGCGAGGGGGGAGAGTCCCTCGAAATCGAGGCCACCGTCCGCGCCATGGACCGCACCGGGGTCGAGATGGAGGCCCTCACCGCGGTCTCGGTGGCCGCCCTCACCGTGTACGACATGTGCAAGGCCGTTGACCGGGAGATGACCATCTCCGAGGTTCGCCTCCTGAAGAAGACCGGGGGCAAGAGCGGAGACTTTATTCGTACGGGGAACTGAGCCCAAGCACTCCCCGGAATTTGATTCTGCCCGATTCGGGAGGTGGCACTATGAGCATGACGAACCGAGATTCGAGAGCGGGCCCCTCGTTGGGGGGCCGAACCGGGGGCCCCGCCCCCGGGCGCATGATATTGCGGGCGGTGTTCGCGGGAGTCTCCGCCCTCCTGGCCGCGCGCGTTTGGACGATCATCACGCCGGGGCCGGAGGCGTGGGCCATGGGCTCCCTCGCCGGCGCCCTGGCCGCGGTGTTCGCGATGTGGGCCGAGGCGCGCATGCGGCGGGCGAGCGCGGGCGAGATCGCGGGAGGCGCGGCGGGCCTCTTCGCCGGGCTTGCCGTCTCCTTCGTCGTCATGGCGATCGCCGGCGGCGTGATTCCGCCTCCGGCGCGCCCCTTGGCCGGGATTCTCGCGGGGCTGATCTTCGCTTACGTGGGGACGGCTGCGGGGGCCGTTCAGGGAAGCCGCCTGCTCCTGGGCCGCCCGGAGGGGGCCGGAGAGGGCGGCGGCGGCGCCAGCGCCAAGATTCTCGATACGAGCGTCATCATCGACGGCCGGGTGGCCGATATCTGCGAATCGGGCTTCATCGAGGGGACATTGGTCCTGCCCCAGTTCATCCTGAAGGAGTTGCAGCAGATCGCCGATTCCTCCGACCCCCTCAAGCGGAACCGGGGCCGCCGCGGGTTGGACATCCTCAAGCGCATCCAGCAGAACCCGGACCTGGACATTCAGATCGTCGACACCGACTTCCCCCGCGTCCGGGAGGTGGACACCAAGCTCCTCCTCCTGGCCAAGGAGACCGGGGCGAAGGTGATGACGAACGACTTCAACCTGAACAAGGTGGCCGGCCTCCAGGGGGTGACGGTCCTCAACATCAACGAGCTGGCCAACGCGGTGCGCCCGGTCGTCCTTCCGGGCGAGGAGATGGACGTCTTCGTCCTCAAGGAGGGCAAGGAGTACGACCAGGGCGTGGGCTATCTCGACGACGGGACGATGGTGGTCGTCGATCACGCGAAAGAGCGCATCGGCCAGAACGTGTCCGTCTCGGTGACGAGCGTGCTCCAGACGACGGCCGGCCGGATGATCTTCACCAAGATCAAGGAAGAGGCCCATACCCAGCGAAACGGAAATTGACGGCGCGGCGCGCGGACGGCCCCTGAGCGCCATGCATCTTCCCCCCGCCGAAACCGTCGGCGCGGTCGTTCCCGCCGCCGGGGAGGGGAGGCGCCTGCCCGGCGCCACGGCCAAGCAGTTCCGCCGCCTGGCCGGGGCGCCCATGCTCTGGCACACCCTCCGGCGGCTCGCCGGGGCCGGGGCGATCGGGCGCATCGTCCTCGTCCTCCCCCCGTCCGAGATAGAGGGCTTCGCGCTCCCCGGCGATCTGCCCGTGCCGGTCGATGTGGCCGCGGGCGGCCCCCGCCGCCAGGACTCGGTCTCGAACGGTCTGGCCGCTCTACCCCCCCAAATCGAATGGGTTGCCGTCCACGACGGGGCGCGGCCCCTCCTGCCCCCGGCCCTCGTGGCGGACTGCCTCGCCGCCGCCCGCGGGAGCGGGGCGGCCATCGCCGCCCTTCCGGCGTCGGACACGGTGAAGCGCGCGGACGGAGAGGGGTTTTCGCAGGAGACCCTCCCCCGCAGCGGGCTCTGGCTGGCCCAGACCCCCCAGGTGGCGCGGCGGGACCTCCTCGCGCGCGCCCTCGAGGCCGCCGCGGCCCGGGGGCTGGAGGGGGCGGACGAGGCCGCCCTTTTGGAGGCGATCGGCGTGCGGGTGAAGATGGTTCCCGGCTCGCGGGAGAACTTGAAGATCACCTCCCCGGATGACCTCGCCCTGGCGGAGGCCCTCCTGGCGCGGGCGGCCTCCCCGGCCGGGGGCGCGCCATGATGCGGGTGGGGGTGGGCTTCGACATCCACCGGCTCGAGGAGGGGCGCCGGCTCGTCCTGGGCGGGGTGGAGATCCCCTTCGAGCGGGGGCTGGCCGGCCACTCCGACGCCGACGCGCTGACCCACGCCGTGTGCGACGCCCTCCTCGGCGC
>JAZGDQ010000255.1:0-5250 GCA_036477985.1 bacterium | reverse complement strand
AGATGGGGTTTCGGCAGCTCCGCGTGCGCCACCACGGCGCCGTCGCCCGAATCGAGATCCCCCGGGAGGAGATCCCCGCCCTCCTGGCGGACGGCCTCGCCGAGGAGGTCGTGCGCCGCATCAAGGGGGCGGGCTTCACCTATGTCGCACTCGACCTCGAGGGTTTCCGCTCGGGAAGCATGAACGAGGCCCTGACCGGGGAAGAGCGTTCGACGCTGCCCATCCTCCAGCCGTGAACCCGGACGATCTCCGCGCCCTCCTCGAAGGGGTGCGCACGGGCGCCCTCTCCCCCGAGGGAGCGATCGCCCGCCTGCGCGACCTCCCCTTCGAGGACCTGGGGCACACCCGCGTCGACCACCACCGCAGCCTGCGCAACGGCCTCGCCGAGGTCATCTACGGCGAGGGGAAGACGTCCGAGCAGGTCGTCGAGATCGCCCGCAGCATGGCGGCGCGGAACCAGACCGTCATCCTCACCCGGGCGAAGGAGGCGCAGGCCGCGGCCTTTCTCGCCGCCTTTCCGGCGGCCTCCCACAACGGGCAGGCGCGAATGGTCGTCCTCCCCCGGGAGGACGCCCCTCCCCCCGTCGGGTGCATCGCCGTCCTGTGCGCCGGCACCTCGGACATCCCCGTGGCCGAGGAGGCCGCCTTCTCGGCCGAGACCTTCGGCTCGCGCGTCCACCGCGCCTACGACGTCGGGGTGGCCGGCCTCCACCGCCTCCTCGCCGAGATGGAGGCCCTGCACGAGGCGAACGCCATCGTCGCCGTCGCCGGGATGGAGGGCGCCCTCCCCTCGGTCGTGGCCGGCTTGGTGGACGCCCCCGTCATCGCCGTCCCCACCTCGGTCGGCTACGGCGTCAGCCTGGGCGGGCTCACCGCCCTCTTCGCCATGCTCAACTCCTGCTCGGGCGGCCTCTCGGTCGTGAACATCGACAACGGCTTCGGGGCCGCCTGCCAGGCCCACGCCATCAACCTCCTCGCGGTCCGCCCATGAGCGCGATCTACTTCGACTGCTTCGCCGGGGCGAGCGGGGACATGCTCCTGGGCGCCCTCCTCGACCTGGGCCTCCCCCTCGAGACGCTCGAAAAGGCGCTCGCGGGAATCAAGCTCGAGGAATACTCCCTCTCCCTTCGCCGGGTGGTGAAGCAGGGGGTCTCGGCCGCCAAATTCGGCGTCCACACAAAGGACGGGGGCGGGCGCGCGCACGATCATGATCACCCCCACGCCCTCGGCCGCTCCCTCTCCCAGATCGAGCGCCTCCTGCGGGAGGGGACGCTGCCCGAGCGCCCCCGGGAGCGGGCGCTCCGCGCCTTCCGCCGCCTGGGGGAGGTGGAGGCGGGCATCCACGACGTCCCGATCGAGGAGATCCACTTTCACGAGATGGGGGCGGTCGACTCCATCGTGGACATCACGGGCTTCTTCCTCGCCCTCGACGCCCTGGGGATCGAGCGGGTGTTCTCCTCTCCCCTTCCGGTGGGCCGGGGGTTCGTCATGTGCGCCCACGGGCGGATGCCCGTCCCGGCGCCGGCGACGGCCAAGCTCCTCGAGGGGATTCCGGTGTTCGACAACGGCCTGGAGGGCGAGATCCTCACACCGACCGGGGCGCTCCTCCTCGCCGAGAGCGCCGAGGGGTTCGGCCCCATGCCGCCCATGACGGTGCGGCGTGTGGGCTACGGCGCGGGCGACCGGGACCAGCCCGTCCCCAACGCCGTGCGCGCCCTCCTGGGGGAGACGGCCCCCGCCCCGCGCACCGACGCCCCCCCGGGGAGCGTCGCCGTCCTGGAGGCGAACCTGGACGACATGCGCCCCGAGCTCTTCCCCCACGTCTTCGAGGGCGCCCTCGCGCGCGGTGCGCTCGACGCCTTCGCCGCCCCGGTCGTGGGGAAGAAGGGCCGCCCGGCTCACCTCCTCACCCTCCTCTGCCCCGAGGAGCGGCGCGCCGAGCTGACCCGCTTCCTCTTCCGCGAGACGACAACCCTCGGCGTGCGCCACCGCCTCGCCGCGCGCGCGACGGCCGAGCGCGACTGGCTCGAGGTGGACCTCCCCTGGGGGCGGGTGCGGGTCAAGCGGGCCACCTTCGAGGGCGAGGTGGTCAACCTCGCGCCCGAGTACGAGGACTGCCGCCGGCTGGCCGAGTCGAGCGGCGTTCCCCTCAAGGAGGTGATCGAGGCCGCCTCGGCCGCCGCCCGGGCCGCCCTCGCCCGCGAGGATGCGGCGCCGTGAAGATCCGCCTGCGCCTCTACGCCGGCTTCGCCGAGAAGATGCCCTCCGAGGTGGACGAGGAGGGCGCGGCCCGGCTCTCCCTCGATGAGGGAGCCCGCATCAGGGACGTCCTCGATCGGTTCCAGATCCCCCACGAGGAGGCCTTCATCGTCCTGGTGAACGGGCGGCACGCCCGGAAGGACGCAACGCTCTCCGAGGGCGAGGAGCTTTGCGTCTTCCCCGCCATCGTGGGCGGGTGAGCGGAGCCCGCCGGCCTGAGCGGAGCCCGCCGCGCCGGGTAGGTTCCGGAGGCGGAGAAAGACCCCCGGGCGGCGTCCCGCCGCTGAGCGGGGCCCGCCCCTGATGTCATCCCGACCGTCATGTCATGCCAAACGAGGCTCCGGTCTGAGCGCCGGCGGCGCGTCCGCGTCGGGAATGGGGGCAGTGCGTTCGGCGCGAGGCGGGAAAGAAGGAAAGAGAGAGGCGCGCCCTCTCACCTTACGCGGAAGCGGAAGGAGATGATCCCCCACTCCTCGCGGCGGGGCGCGCCCGGGGGAAGGGGGCTGAACCGCCAGCGCTTGAGATGGTTCGAAGCGATCCCCTCCAGGGCGGCGCTCCCCTTGCGCACGGGCACCACCCGGCCCACCGTCCCGTCGGGAAGCACCCAGAAGCGGAACTCGATGTCCGCGGAGCCCTCGAGCTCCTTGACCCGGGGGGCGGGCGGGCGGAAGACCAGCCGCCGCCGCGCCGCGGGCCCGCGGATGGCCTGCCTGCGGCGGGCCAGGGCGCCCGGCGCGGGGAGCTTGGCGATCTCCCCCCGGAGGAGGGCGTCCGTCCTCTCATCCGAGAGCAGATCCCTCCGCTTGCCAAGCCCGCCGCCCTGTCCGATCCGAACGGGCGGGAGGGCGACCACGCCCATCGGGTCCGGCCCCGGCTCGGGGCGGCCCAGGGCGGCCTCGCCCAGGTTGAGCACGGGCCGCGGGAAATTCAGCACCGGGGCCCGGGCGAGGGGCCTCCCCTTGGGCGCCGCCTTTGGGCGAAGGGGGGCGGCCCTGGCCGAGAGCGCCGGCGTGGGGGCCGAGGCGGACGCGGCGGCGGCGCCCAGGAGGCTATCCAGGTCCAGGGCCTTGGGCAGGGGGATGGGCGGGGGCGCCTTGGGGCGGAGCGCCTCGGGCAGGGGCACGTTGCGCCGAACGAGGTCCACCGGGAGGAATTCGTCCACCTTGTCCGAGGCCAGGGGCGGGCGGATCTCGGGCCCGTACACGATCAGGACCAGGTGGATCAAACCCGAGACCAGGAGCGCGGCGATCAGGCTGAGGCTCATGGCATTCCGCCGTCCCCCCCGGCTACTTCGGGGCCTTCTTCTTCGGGGCCTGCTTCCCCTCGGCGCGCCGGGCGGGCGCGGTCGCGATGGCGATCCGCAGGGTGCCGGCCTGCTTCGCCACGTCCATCACGCGCACCACGAAGCCGTGGGAAACGTCCCGGTCGGCCCGGATGATGAGCACGCCCTCGGGCTGGTACTTGAGCTCCTCGATGAGGCGGCCCCAGAGGGTGTTGAAGGGAATCTCCTCGTTGTTCAGGAAGATCCGCTCGTCGCGCGCGATGATGAGAATGACGTCCTTGCGCACCGGCCGCTCGACCGTGACCGTGCGCGGGAGGTTCACGCTGATCCCCTGCTGAAGGACGAAGGAGGAGCTGAGGATGAAGAAGAGGAGGAGGAGGAAGATGACGTCGATCATGGGCGTCAGTCCCGTCTGGGCCTGGACGCGGCGCAGCTCCCGGAATTTCATTCCGCCCCCTCAGCGCTTGATGGCGTCCACGACGCGGAACGACTGCTTTTCAATCTCCAGGACGAGGCGATCCGCCTTGGTCGTGAAGTAGTTGAAGAAGATGAGGGTGGGGATGGCGATGACGAGGCCGGCGGCGGTCGTGATGAGCGCCTCGCTGATGCCGCCGGCGAGCTGGCTGGGGTGGGCCACCCCCTTCTCGCTGATCACCGTGAAGGTGCGGATCATGCCGAAGACGGTGCCGGTGAGCCCCAGGATGGGGGAGATGGCGGCGATGGTGCCCAGGACGCCGAGGTAGCGGTCCAGGGTGGGCACCTCCTGGCGTCCCGCGTCCTCGACGATGGACTTCACCTCCTCCCAATCCCGGTCGTGGTGCACGATGGCGGCCAGGAGGACGCGTCCCATGACCGAGGGATAGCGCCGGCACAGGGTCATCGCCTCGCCCACCTGGTTCTCGATGAGGAGCTCTTTGACGCGCTGGAGGACATCCATCCGGATGACCTTCTTCATCCGCAGGTTCCAGGCGCGCTCGATGATGATCGCCAGCGCCACGAGGGAGCAGACCCCGAGCGGGATCATCAAGATGCCGCCGCGCGACAGGAATTCGATCATCTGCGGGATCTCCTCACCAGTTCTCCCGGCCCCCGCCCCGGCGGCGCGGCGCCAAGGGGATGCCCTCCGGCCCCCGCCCTATCGGCGCGGCCCGGGCGCCTTCCCCAGACGGCGCAGAGTGGCCTCGGCCTTCGTGCGCAACGCGCCCGGGGGCGCGACCTTACGCATCTTCTGGAAAATCCGGATGGCGGTGGCGCGGCGCCCGGCGCTCTCGTAGAGCTCGCCCGCACGGCCCAGGGCGCGCGCCGCCCACATTCTCCGATCCGGATACCGGTAGGTCAACTTGAGGAACTCCGCCCCCGCCCGCGGGTCCTTCCGCCGGGCGAGGAGGTCGGCGCGGCTGAAGAGGGCCTCGACCGCGATCTCGGGATCGGCCGACAGAACCGCCACCCCGAGCGCCTTCTCGGCCTCCCTCAGCTTCCCCTTGCGCAAGAGCAGGGCCGCCTGGAGGAGGGCCGCCCGGCTCCGCACCCCCGCCCGGTCCTCCTCATCCCGGGCCACCCGGCCCAGATGCTCGAGGGCGAGCGCCTCCTCGCCCGCCTTGGCCGCGCACCGGCCGAGCGCGAAGCGGGCGAGCGTCCCGTTGTCGTGGCCGGCGTAGCGGTCCAAAAACGCCTTGAGCCGATCGAGAGCCTCCCCGCAGCGCCCGGAG
>JAZGDQ010000254.1:0-3219 GCA_036477985.1 bacterium | reverse complement strand
AAGAAGAGCGGCCAGGACAGCCTCGGCGGGGGCAGCCTGCTAGACGATCACCCCGATCGCTTCCTCCTGGACGGCTACCTCATCATGTTCAAGCGCATTCTCGATTACTACGACCGGAAGGGGCGGGAGGACCTGCAGGAGATCCTGCGCAAGTGCTTCTACCTCAAGGTGGGCGACACCATCGCCGGCCTCAGCGATCCGGCGCGCACGAAGAACAAGAAGAAGGACATGCTGGGCCATCTCGTCGAGCAGTGGAGCTGGGACAATGAAAACATCCTCGACCTGAACGCCTACAAAGAGTGGCCGTTCGACAAGAACGTGACTCTCGGGAAGCAGGTCAACAGCTTCATCATCGAAGCCTACAAAAGGCTCTCCCAGACCGGCGCCATGAACGAGGTGGAGATCAACTCGACCGACCTGACCGTCCTCGGCCGCAAGCTCTTCACCTTCTATTCGAAGAAGGAAAACAAAATCGGCTTCCTCCCCAAAAGCTTCGAGGACAGCCTCGACCAGACCGAGATCACCTTCCGGTACGTCTTCAACCCCAAAAGGCGGGAGGGCCTCTGGCAGGCCTTCCGCGGATCGATTTCGGTGAGCGAGGTCAAAGCCGCCCAAGCCAAGGGCCAGCTCCTGCGCCAGTCATACAGACTTCCCGAGCTCCTGCTCTGGCTCGTCATGAACAGAATCTGGTCCCGAAGCACCCGTATCGGCCTCGTGTCGAAGGAGTCTCCGGTCACGACGACCGAGCTTCAAGACCTCCTCCAAGCCATGATCACCTTCTTCCCCCACATCGACGTCGCCCACCTCTCGAACGAGGACCTCCTCAACGAGAGCCGGACGGAGAAGGCCCTCGCCATCCTCAACCTGGGGGGCGCCAAGGAGGAGGGGCGAATCGAGCGCCTCGAGCTCATCACGGCCACCTCCTGGGGGGAGTTCTTCTACGAACGGCCGCCGAAGGAGGTGAACCAGGTTCAGGCGATCGGGTACTGCCTCTCCCGCCTGCCCAAGGGAAAACTCTCCGAGATCTTCAAGGTCTACACCCCCTCGGGGAAGGCCGGGCCCTCGAAGCGCCAGCTCTACCTCGACTTCGAGCGGATCGTCCTCGAGCTGGACGATTTCTTTCACGGAACGCCCATGGCTCCCAACACCGTCCGCACCCACGTGATTCAGGGCGATAAGGCCGTTCTCGCCTTCACCTGGAACGGGGAGAAAATCGGGTTCTCCGAGCACCACAACTTCGAGGACTTCTTCTTCAAGCGCGAGCGCGGCGCTCTCCACCAGATGGAGCTCCGGGTGGGCTCCTCTCCCACCAAGCTGCTCCTCCCCCAGGCCATCTCCCCCCACCTCAAGCCGGACGTCGTCCAGGTCTTCTCCTACGACGACAACGTGAAGGTACGGGTCTACGTCTCCGACGACCTGGGCGGAACGACGATGATCAGCATCCCCCGCAAGGAATGGCCCCTGTTCGGCGTCAAGCTTTTCGTCTTCCTCTCAAACATCGTCGTGCGGATCGCCTGCGAGCCCCGCGGCGGGAAGACTCCCCAGGTTCCCCCCGAGCTGATCTTCTACAGCGTTGAGGTCAAGGGTTCGGAGCGGGACAGGTTCAAGGTTTTGGACGTCACCGAGCAGTATTTGCAAAAAAGCGGCTCGAAGCAGGCGGTGAGCGAGAGTTTGGCCGTCTTCGAGGAGAAAACGCCCGAGGGGAAGAACGACCTCATCTTCCTGCTGGACGGGGAGGAATTCTCCAGCATCCAGCACGGCGCCGAGGTGTTCTCCGCCCTCGCGGCGCACCTCTACAACGCCCGCAAGTACAAGGCGAAGTACGCCGTCCTCCTGACCGACCTCATTCTGCCCGAGGCCTTCCGCCAAAAGAACTGCCCCCAGGGCCCGAAGGCGATTCACTACCTGCGCTACAAGGCCATGCTCGAGCGGAAGCTGAACGAGGCCCTCCAGGCCCTCTAGCGGGCCGGCGTGCGGCGACCCCCCGTTTTTCTTGACACCCTCCCGACGCGACTCTACTCTGCGCCCGAGGGGGGGGAGCGCGCGGCGCGCCGGGCGTGCCTCCCGCAACCGCGACGGCCGCGACGCCGCACGAGATGAGGAGAGAAATGCCGTGAACGAGGTGAGCCGCCGCCGCAAGGAGGGGCACTCCTTCGCCGAGCGCCTGAGCCAGGTGCTCGCGGGGGAGATTCCCGGCGTCGAGGAAAACATCCGGTACAGCTACTTCGACGACAGCTTCCGCCTCTGGTGGGGAGAGCGCGGCGACCCCGACAAGAGCGCGCTCATCACCTTCGACCAGCTCCGGACCCTCAACGATGAGGAATTGAAGCAGGTCATCCGCTCATCGGTGCTCGGGTAGAAAAAGGGCGCTCGGACAGAAGGGAGGGGACGGCTTGCGGGAAAGAGGCGGGACGCCCGCGCCTAGGAGGAGAAGCTCGCCTCGATGTAGAAATCGCCGTCGTCGGTCGAGAAGGGAATCAAGACGGTGGGCCCGCCCTTGGAAATGTGCTTGACGATGTGATCCTTCCCCCGAACCACCGTCGGAATGGCGGCGGTGAACTCGAAGCCGACCTTCTGAAGCTGGGCGCGCGCATCCCCCGAGATCATGTTCGTGAGCTCCCCGACGGCGTCGGCCACCTCATCGTTCAATTCGGTGTGCTTCTCCCCGAGCATGTTTTCCACGATTTTCAGCGCGCAGGAGGCCGAGAAGCTGACGGCCAGCGACCCCTCGGCGGGGCCCGTCAGCCCGATGATTCCGGTGACGTCCCCCCTGGAGAGGTTTCCCTCCTTGAGGCGCGGCTTGCCCGGTTTGGGCGTTATCATCGCCATCGTGCTGATGACGTTGATCGTGGCCTGAAGGAATGGATTCACAAACTCTACTTTCATGGATGTCCGCTCCCAGGAGGGGCGCAATTCAATCGCTCGGAATATATCGTGTCTGGCCGGATAATGAAACCACGGGGCGGGACTCTATCACAAACCTCCGCCGGTCCGCCTCATCCCCCCGGGAGCCGCCGCCCGCCCGGGCGGGGAGGGCGCGGGAGCGTCCCGAATCCCCCTCCCCTGCGGCGGGCGGGTGCAAGGGCCGCAACGCGCGATCCTCTGAAACGCCCGAATATATGAAGATTCGTCCCGCCCCGGCGCGCGCGCGCCTCCTCCTCCCCGCCCCCTTCCCCCTTTCTCGCCCGCCCCCTCAGCGTCCGGTTCGGACCGCCCCTG
>JAZGDQ010000253.1:0-5051 GCA_036477985.1 bacterium | reverse complement strand
TCGCAGCAGAAGAAGCCGAGAACCGTACACAGGGAGGTGGCCGAGCAGAGCCCGTCGTGCTGGATTCCCGACCACACGAGGGCGCCCGGGGGGGAGAACCCCTCCAGCGCGGCGCCGCCCTCCCGGGTGGCGATGCGAATCCCGGTCCCGCAGCCCATGCAGGCGGACTCGACGACGGTGTCCGCGCCGCACATGGCCCCCGCGCCGAGGGCGTCGATGGCGCACATCGCGTTGAGGACGCGATCCCCCAGGCGCACGCGGTGGGCGGTCGCGCGCTCGGTGAAGGGATAGGCGCCCGCGATCTCCCCCTCCGGCCCGCCGAGGACGACCAGGTCCCGCTCCCCGAGCCGGGCCAGCTGCTCGCGCAACTCCTCGGGGGACATGCCGGCCGCCGCGGCCAGCTCCGCCGCGCCGGGCGCGCGCCCCAGGCGGGCGTACAGATCGAGAACCGCGCGCCGGACGCGGTCCTCCGCCTCGGTGAGGCCGGCCCACTTCCGATCCAGGCCGGCGGCCTCGATGATGGCGCCGAGCGCCCGCCGCGCGCCCTCCGTCGTGGCGGCGGACCAGTTCGGCCAGGGCAGCCCGGGCCTGAGGAGGACCTCCTCCCCGCTCACAGCGTCTCCCTTGCGGCGCGGGGGGAGCCGTCCGCTTCGGCCTCGGCCGTGGCGGGCTCGGCCCCCGCGCTCCGCCAGGCCGCACTCCGCCGGAGCACCGCCGCGCCCGCGAGCAGCGCCGCGAGGAGGATCGCGCCCCCGATGAGGGACCACCGGCTGGCCGACTCGATGGAGTCCCCCAGGAGGGTGAAGGCCACCGTGGCGGGGAGCATCCCGACGAAGGTGGCGAAGCCGAAATGGCGCGGGCGCATCGCGGTCAGACCGGCGGCGAAGCTCACGAAGTCGAAGGAGATGATCGGGAACAGGCGCAGGACGAGCACCCCCCAGGCGCCGTACTTCCCGATCACGGCGTCGATGGAGGACATCACCTTCCCCTCCCCCATCCGCAGGAGGAAGGGCCGCCCCAGCCAGCGGGTGAGATAGAACGCCAGAAAGGCGGCCAGGATGGCGGAGGAGCAGGTGAGGAGAAAGCCGTAGAAGATTCCGAAGGCCATGGCGTTCGCGATGGCCAGGACGAAGGCGGGCAGGGGGGCGATGAGGGTCTGGAGGATCATCAAGAGAGCGGAGACGACCGGGGCCCACCACCCGAAGGAGAGGATCAGCTCCTTCAGCTCCCGGACCTCCCCCATGGCGATGGAGGAGATGACGTGGTTGGCGCCCGCCCGGAAGGCGGGGAGCGAGAAGTAGGCCACCCCCACCGGCAGCAGGACGGCGGCCAGAAGAAGCCACCGCGGCCAGATGGCGGGCGCGCGGGCCCGCTCCGGCCGCAGGCCGCTTTCAGGCATTCTCTCTCCCGGCCCGCGGCTTCAGGCACTTCAGCCCAAGGAGCAAGGCGAAGGCGAAATAGACGGTGAGAAGCGCAAAGGAGAGCGCTAAGTTCTCCGAAAGGAAGGCGCCCAGGGCCGTTCCGCCGAAGAGGACGAGATAGATCGGCAGATGGCACGGGCAGGTGACGACCGCCGTCCCCACGAGCACTTTCCCCATCAGGCCCTTCATCGTCCGATCACCTCCAAGCCGTGCTCGGCCACCGCCGCCGCCAGCGTCTCGCGCTTCACCTTCCCCGCCCCGACGGTGACGGTCATCTCGCGTTTCAGGATGTCGGTCTTCACGCCCTTCACGCCCGGAATCCGGCGGAGCGCCTGCTCGATCGGCGGAATCCGGTCGAAGCCGCCGAACTCCTTCACGCGGATGCGAATCTGTTGCACTTTCTCGTTCAGCGAATAGGTGACGTACCCGAAGCGGCTGAGCGCGCCCGCCATGTCCGCCACCGTCGCCCGCGCGGGATCGTAAAGTAGATCCGCCCGGCTCTTGGCGTAGCTCACGTTCAGGACCTTCACCCCCGGGAGCCTTCCCAAGGCCCCTGCGACCAGCTGCGGTCAGGTGAAGGGTCAGCTCATACCCTCGACGCGGAGGGCGAGCCTCTCCATCCGCGTCTTCCCGTCCCCCGCGCCGACGGGGAGGCCGGGAACGCTCGCCTCGGCGGTGACGGCGCTCTCGCTCACAAAGTCGATTCCCACGAGCGAGCCCAGCGGGGTGTAGGTGATCACGACGAAGAAGACGACCACCGCGGTGTTCGCCCCGAGCATCCACTTCCGGAGCCGCCCGCCGATCATCTCACAGAACTCGGCCGAGCACTTCCTCGCGTCCCGGGCGTACATCGCCCAGGCGAAGACCAGGGCCGCCGCCGCCATTCCCATGAGCCAGGCCTTGTAGCGCACCAGAATGATCGTGAGCAGGCTCCCGCCCAGCCCCACGGCGATCAGCGCCAGCGGCAGGACGCAGCATGAGGCGCCCAGCACGGCGGCGAGGTGTCCTTTGCTCTCCTGTTTCATCAAATCCGCTCTCCTTTTTCGGTAGCGTCATTTTTCATCAGACATCCGTGACCCATTTTGTCAATCGCCCGTTTCCTGACCATCCCTCCGGCCTCTAATCCCTAGCGGGAGGCGGGAGCCCTAAGGAGACCCCCTCCCGGGCCATCCGGAGGAGCGCCCCGAGGCGCGGACTCTCCCAGGAGGAGAAGGACGCCCCCTCGCCGTAGCGGCGCACGTCCATGAGAATCCGCCCCCGGCGGTCCAGAACGTAGGTCTGGGGAAGCTGCTCGGCGCCGAAAGCGTCGAACAGCACCCCCTTGTCGTCGTACACGATGGGCGACTCCAATCCCGCCTCTTTAACGAACTCCCTCACGCCTGGGCCCATCACATCGTCCACCGAGACCAGGATGAACCGGACCGAGGGATGACCCCCCCGGAGAGTCTTGAGCTCGCGCAGCTCACGGCTGCACAAGACACATCAGCATGAGGACGAGAAGAAGGTCACCACGGTCAGGGGAGGTCCGCCTTCTCCGGTTGCGAAGGAAACGCTTCGGGCATCGACATCACGCACCCGGAGATGCGAGAGGTCGCGTCCCTCGTCTCCCGCGCTAACCACGAGGCCGGGCGATTCTCCCCTCTCGAAAAACTGCGCCCCCGCCGCGGCGGCCGGCAGTGAAACTATCGCCAGGAGGGCGAGCAATCCCTTCCGGAGGCGCATCACCGGAACGCCCGCATCCGCCGGAGCGTCCAAAATCCGAGTATCCCCCCCGAGAGGGAGCCGAGCGCGAGCCCTGCGGCAAGCGTCAAAAACAGCCCCAAGGTGAAGGGCACACACACGATGGCGAACGCGGGGATGATCATGACCATAAAAATGCATCCGACCAGCGCACCGTTGATCAAGGGTCTGCCGCGGCCCATCGGCCGGCCGAGCAGGACCCCTCCGAGGAGGGAAGCCCCGCTGATCCCCGCCCCCAGGAAAAACCATCCAGAGTACGGGACGGAAAACTGTGCGGAAACAGGCACGCCCCCCCCTCCCTGCGCCGGAAGGAGGCCGAATCCGCCATAGGAGGAGAACCACAAAAGGCCCCCCGTCCCGAGCGCCAGCGCGAGGAGAGCTGGGACGGAAACGCGCTCCGCCGCGCGCATCAGGCCGTGGCCCTCCCGGGCGCGAAGATCGACCATCCCGCCGAACGTCAGGTCGAACAGGCGCGTGTAGCCCCAGGCCCAGAACAGCGCGCCCACAAGAAGCGTCCTGCCTAGATTCGCCTCGCTCGCCGCGACTTTCCCGAAGGCGAGCGCCGAGAAGAGGGCCGCCGCAATCCCGAGTGCGAGCGCCGCGCCGTGGCGTCGAATCGGGGATTTTCTGAGCGCCGTCAAAAGGGACGGATGGGCGCTCCGATCGCGCTCGGCCTCGATGACGCGCTCCAGGTTCTCGACAACATGGGGGCGGGGAGAGAAGGAGGGCAGCGACGCCAGCGAAACCACCAGCCTCTCTGCACCCTCAAATTCGAATCGGCAGGCATCGCAGGCGTCCTTGTGCGCCAGGAGGCGGTCGCTCTCCCCTTTCTCCAGCGCGCCGGCGGCGAGCGCCTCAACCGAGCCCCGAAACTCCTCACACGACACACGGCCGGAGTTCATTTTTCCCTCTCAACCATCTCGCGCAGACGGCGCAGGGCGTGATGGGCCCGGGACTTCGCGGTGCCCACCGGGCAGTCCAACACTCCGGCAATCTCCTCATAGGTGAGGCCTTCCACGAACTTCAGAAGCACCACGGCGCGCTGATCCTCCCCGAGGCTTCCGAGCAGCCTCTCCAGGCGCCGGGCGGAGGCGGCTTCGAGGGCCCGATCTTCGGCGGAGGGCTCGACGCCCCAAGCCGCCGAATCTTCCTCCACATCCTCAAATCGTCCCTTCCCCCTCCTCCGCCGGAGAATGTCCATCGCCCGGTTGTGAGCGAGGCGGAAGAACCACGCCCGGAAGGAGCGGGTTGGATCGAAGCCCGGCGCCTGCCGAAAAAGGTGAAGAAAAACCTCCTGAAAAATCTCTTCGGCGAGATCCCTGTCCCGGACAAGCCGGCGCACGTAGCCGAAGATCCGGCTCCGGTACCGCTCGAAGAGGGCCTCGAAAGCCTCGTTCTCCCCTTGGAGAAACGCCTGAACCAACCACTCGTCGGAGGGCGACTCGCGCCGGTGCGGACCGCCTTCCTCATGGGGGAATACGGAATCGCCGCCCAAAGGGTTCACCGTAAAAGAGGGAAATTTCGCCGAATCCGCCGCCGGGGGCGCGGAAATCCCGCCCGGAGAAAACGACCCCGCCCGGCGGAAGGCTCCGCTACTTCCCCTCGAACGCCTCCAGGATGGGGCACTCGTAGAGGGGCGCCTCGTCCCGGCAGGCGGAGGCGAGCTTGCGGAGCTCGCGCCGCACGGCGCGCAGGGTCCGGAGCCGCCCGTCGATCTCGTTCAGCTTGCGCTCGGCCTGGGCCAGAACGTCCCCGCAGAGCGCGCCCTCCTCCAGGCGCAGGCCCAGCAACTCCTTGATCTCTTCGAGCGAAAACCCGAGGGACTGGGCGCGCTTGATGCTGCGGATGCGCGCCGCCGCCTCGGCGGGATAGACCCGGTAGGCGCCCCGG
>JAZGDQ010000252.1:0-4717 GCA_036477985.1 bacterium | reverse complement strand
AAAAGGTATTTGTGCAAATCGTCCAAAATCGATTTCAGACTGATGATCGGGAGCGCGCTGTCGCGCGCCCCGAAAATATTGTCGGCCATGAAGGGGATCTCCCCCACGTGGTCGAGATGAACGTGGGAGAGGACGATTCCCGAAAGCCCGGCCTGCTGTTCCGCTGTCAGGGCGGAGGCGCCCGCTCCCGCGTCGACCAGGAGGTGATCGTTCAGGAGAAAGGAGGTGAGGAAACTGCCCGGCACTTTCGCTCCCGAGCACCCCAGAACTTTAAGCCGGATGAGCGCACCCCCCCTCTCCTGACCGAGATTCAGCCGCCCGGTCTCTCCTCACAATAAACAAAAGGCTCAAATTCTTCTACCACATTCCCCCTGCAATAGGAACTGGAGGGATTCGCGGGCAAGCCCTTAAACCTCCTCCCAGCGCCCGCTTTTCGCCCTGCGCCGGCGGCCGAAATCCTCCATCCGGGCGACCACCGTCCCGGGAAACACCGGCCCGTCCACGCAGACCCGCCATCCGTCGCAGGTGCACTGGCCGCAAAGGCCCACGGCGCACTTCATGTAGCGCTCAAGCGCATAGAAGGTTTGCGCTGGGGGCAAGAAGGGCTGGCAGGCGGCCATCATGCGCTCGGGCCCGCAGACGGCGAAGCTTTCCCCCTCGGTCGGGAGGAGCTGGGTGATGAGGCCCCGCTCCCCGAGGGAGCCGTCCTCGGTGGCCACCCGGACGCTCCCGCGTCGGCTGAACTCCTCGTAGAAGAGAATCTCCTCGGCCGTGCTCCCGCCCAGGACGAAGGAAGCCTCCGGGCAGGCGAGGGCGAGGAGGCGCAGCTCGGCGATGCCCACCCCGCCGCCGATGAGGACGGGCTTCTCCAGGGCGGGATATCCCCTCCCCAGGGGGCCGCGGATTCCGATGGCGTCGCCCGGGCCGAGGGAGCCCAGGCTCTCGGTGAAGGGCCCCGCGCGCTTGACCGTGATGGCGGTGGGGTGGGAGAGGGTGAAGGGCTTCTCCCCCTGGCGGGGGAGCCACACCATGAGGAACTGGCCGGGGCGGCACTCGACCTCGCGGTCGAAGAAGAGGGTGAAGGTCAGACCGCTCTCGCGGCGGACCTCGGTGATCTGGACGATCTCACGCATGGGTGAGGCCGGGCGCTTCATGCCCGTGGGCGCCTCCCACGAGGGAGGCGAAGGGGGCCCCGCCGAGGTGGTCCCGGACGCCCTGCCAGATCTCGCGCGTGAGGGCGGCGGCCTCGGCCGTCCCCTTCCCGAGGAAGGCCGTTCCGATTCCCAGGACGCAGGCGCCGGCGAGGGCGTACTCGACGGCGTCGCGCCAGGAGGCGATCCCCCCGTAGGCGATGATGGGGCAGGCGAAGCGGGCGTAGACCTCGTAGGTCATCCGCAGGTTGATGGGCTTGAGGGCCGGGCCGCTGATCCCCCCCGTCGTTCCGGCGAGGATGGGCTCGCGCGAAAGGATGTCGATGGCGAGTCCGGGCCCCAGGGTGTTCGCGCAGCCCAGGGCGTCGGCCCCCGCCTCGAGGCACGCCTCGGCCACGGCGAGATAGTCGCTGTTGGGGGAGAGCTTGGCGATGAGGGGTTTGCCGGCGGCCTCCCGCACCCGGCGGACCACCTCGCCCGAGAGGTCGGGCCGCTGGCCGATGCTCTCCATGAGGGTCCGCTCGCCGGGCTCCTTGTTCGGGCAGCCCAGGTTGATCTCGATGGCGTCGGCGAAGGGGTCCATTCGCCCGCTCACGGCGGCGAACTCCCCGGGGTCTCCCCCGTAGACCGAGACGATGAGGCGGGAGCGCTCCAGGCGCAGCTCGGCGAGGTCCCGCTCCCAGTCCTCCGGGCTCTGGGTGGGGAGGGCGAGGGAGTTGAGGATGGGCGCATCGGCCCCGTCCGGATAGACGAGGACGGGGTTCTCGTTGCCCGCTTTCTCGACTGGGCCCACCGATTTGGTGACGTAGCCGCCCAGGGCGGCGCCCTCGCGCTCGAAGGCCTGGAAGACCTCGGGGTAGCTCAAAATCCCGCTCGCGTTCACAAGGGGCGGGTCGATTTCGGGAAGCGGCTTCAATGGGAGAGGCCCCCCGGGGCCGACGGGCGGGGCGGGTTTCCTCCCCCCCCGGATTGTGTGGCGCGGTCGGGACGGCGGCGCCCGCGGGGCGGGCGCAACCGGGAGTATAGAAGGTCTCCCCGGCGGCTGCCAAGGGCCGGGCCGGGGAGAGGAGAAGGAGGCCGGGCGGCGGGGCCTCCCGGCGGTTATGTCCCCAAAGGGCGGAAATTGTTGTATCATAACGGGCTCGGCGCCTGGGTCGGGCGCCAGGGGGAGGGAGCGGTATCTCCCCATAAATCAGTCAGTTCGCCTGCGGCCCGCCGTGGACTTGGCGGGCGGAGGAGAGAGTCGCCTCGGCCCCGCGGCCCGCTGCGGGTGTGCGCGGGGGGGAGAAGAGCAGCCGTGGTCATCGGCGTCATCGCGCTCTATATGGTTTCGGCGATCGCCTACCTCTACACCCTCTTCACGCGCCGCCGGACGCTTCTCTACGTCGGCCTCGCGGCGCTCATCCTGGGCTTCGCCCTCCACACGGTGAAGATGGGCCTCTACTACGCCTCCACCGACGACCACGGCTGGGCGGCCTGGCTCAGCTCCCTCTCCTGGGCGATCGCCTTCCTCTACCTCGGCGTGGTCCTCCGCTACCGGGAGATGACCCTGGGCGGCCTCGCCGTTCCGGCCGCCTTCGTCCTGGAGGGATACGCCGCCTCGGTCCCCGGGGCGGGCGCCCACGAGGTGCAGGGCTTTCTCATCGCCGGCCACATCGTGCTCGCCATGCTGAGCATGGGCGCCTTTTTCCTCCTCTTCGGCGCCTCGCTGATGTACATCGTTCAGGCGCGCGAGCTGAAGTCCAAGCGCCCCGGGGCCTGGCTCCACCGCCTCCCCTCCCTCGACGTGCTCGACGACCTCAACCACAAGATCCTCTACTTCGGCTTCGCTTTCCTGACGATGAGCCTTTTCCTCGGGTCGATGTGGGCCCGCGCCAAGCACGGCACGTTTTGGAGCCTCGATCCGCTGAAGACCTATCCCCTCGTCGTCATCTGGATCGGCTACGCCCTCCTCCTCGTCAGCCGCCTCACGCGGAGCTGGAAGGGCCGGCGCTCGGCGATTTTCTCCATGATCTCCTTCGTGGCGGTTCTCCTCGCCATCATCGTGCACTTTTGAGCGGAGAGAGGGGAGACCCCATGGACATCGTCATGGCCGGCGTGAGCCACCACGAGACGCCCCTCGCCCTCCGCGAGCGCCTCTTCTTTCCCGAGGACGAGGTGGGGGAGTCCCTCGATCGGCTGGCCCGCTACAACGGCCTGCGCGAGCGGGTGATCCTCTCGACCTGCAACCGGGTCGAGGTGTACAGCGTCGCCGAGAATTTCGAGGAGGGAGCCGATGCGATAGGGCGCTTTTTGTGCGAGTCGGGGGGGGTCGATCCCGAGGAGTTGCGCGGCCACCTCTACGTCCGCCGCGGCGAGGAGGCGATCCGCCACCTCTTCCAAGTGACCGCCAGCCTGAAGTCGATGGTCCTGGGCGAGCCCCAGATTCTGGGCCAGGTGAAGGTCGCCTTCCGGGTGGCGCAGGAGAGAGGCCACGCCGGCAAGGGCCTCAACGAGATCTTCTCGCGCGCCTTCCACGCGGCCAAAAAGGTGCGCGAGGAGACCGACCTGGGGAAGAGCCCGGTTTCGGTGAGCTCGGTGGCCGCCGATCTGGCGAAGAAGATTTTCCGCACCCTCGAGGGGCGCTCCGTCCTCCTCCTGGGCGCGGGCGAGATGGGGGAGCTGGCCGCGCGCCACCTCATCGGCAACGGGGCGGACCGCGTCCTGGTGGCGAACCGCACCTACTCGCGGGCCGAGGCCCTCGCCGCCGAGTTGAGCGGGCGCGCCGTGCCCTACGACACTGTGGCGAGCGAGATGGCCGGGGCCGACATCGTGATCGCCGCCACCGGCGCGCCCCACTTCGTCTTGACGCGCGAGATGGTGGCCGCCGCCCTCGAGGCCCGGCGCGACGCGCCGATTTTCCTGATCGACATCGCCGTCCCGCGCGACGTGGATCCCTCGGTGAACGAGTTGGAGAACGTCTACCTATACGACATCGACGACCTGCAGTCCGTCGTGGCCGACAACAAGAAGGGCCGCGAGGAGGAGGAGCGCGAGGCGCACCGCATCGTGGAGCGGGAGCTCGAAACCCTCCTGCGCCGCCTCCAGATGGAGGAGCTCTCGCGCACCTTCGCCGCCATCCGCCTGGACGCCGAGGGCCACCGCCAAAAAGAGATCGAGCGCACCCTCTCGCGGTTCGCCGGTATGGGGGAGAAGGAGCGGGAGGCGGTCGACGCCATGACGCGCGCCCTGGTGAACAAGCTCCTCCACCGGCCCTTCGCCGCCCTGCGGGAGATGGCCGCCGAGGAGGGGGGCGAGGACCCGCTCCCCCTCGTGCAGCGCCTCTTCGGGGTGAAGCCGCCCCCGGAGGAGAAGAAGGCCCCCGGGGCGGACGAATGAGCGGCCGCCTCCGGCTGGGGACGCGGGGAAGCGCCCTCGCCCTGGCCCAGGCGCGCGAGGTGGCCGCCCGCCTGCGGGAGGCGCACCCGGACCTCGAGGTCGAGGAGGTTGTCATCCGCACGCGCGGGGACGAGATTCTCGATCGGGCGATCCATGAGGTGGGCGGAAAGGGGCTCTTCGTCAAGGAG
>JAZGDQ010000251.1:0-13423 GCA_036477985.1 bacterium | reverse complement strand
GTGAATCGGGCCGTTGAGGGCCGGAGGCGCCGCGCGTCCGGGGGGGGGAAATGGGAATATGGCTTGGCGTCTCATGGAAAGGGACGTTTGATTCATGGCGTTCACGGTGGAGGTCTCCTACGCCCTGGCGTTTCTCGCCGGGCTGCTCTCGTTTCTCTCCCCCTGCACCCTGCCCATCCTCCCCTCGTTTCTGGCCTACCTGAGCGGATCGGCCGACGCGATCTCCCCCGGGGCCCAGGCGCCCCCGCGGAGCCGGATGATGATCAACGCCGTCATGTTCGTCTTCGGCTTCACGGTTGTGTTCGTCCTGCTCGGGGCCTCGGTCAGCGCCGTGGGGGAGCTGCTCTCCGCCCACCAAGACGTCCTGACCAAGGGGAGCGGGGTCCTTCTCATCTTCTTCGGCCTCTTCCTGACGGGCTGGCTGCGGATTCCCTTCCTCTACCGGGAGCTCCGGCCCATCCAGTGGAAGAGCCGTCCGGCGGGATACGCCGGGGCCCTGGCGGTCGGGTTCGCCTTCGGGGTGGGGTGGACCCCGTGCGTCGGCCCCATCCTGGGGGCGATTCTCACCCTCGCGGGCGCCTCGCAGGGGGTGGGACAGGGGATTCGCCTCCTTACGGTCTACTCCCTCGGCCTGGCCATCCCCTTCCTCATGAGCGCCTGGCTCTTCCACTCCCTCCTGGGATTCATCCAGAGGTTCCGGAAGGTCATGCGGGGGGTCCACGTCGGGGGCGGGCTCGTCCTCGCCGGAATGGGCGTCCTCCTCCTGAGCGGCTATTTTCAGCTTCTGAACAGCTACGCCAGCGCCCTCACGCCGGCCTGGATCGTCTCCTGGCTCTGAGCCAGGGCCCCGCCGCGCCGCCCTCGGGGGCCGGTCCCGAGGGCGCCCCAATCGCCCCAAAACCCTTGCCCCGGCGGATCTTCCGTCCCGCCGGGGGGCCGTGTCTCCGCCTTGGCACGCCCCGGGGCGGGTGCTAGAATCCGGTCTGCTTCAGCCGGATTCGCCGCATCCTTGATTTGAAGGAGTTTGTTGTGGGGCAACGGGATTTCGACATCATCATCGTGGGGGCCGGGCCGGCCGGTCTGACCGCGGGCCTCTACGCCGGACGCTCGAAGCTCAACGTCGTCTGCTACGAGAAGCTGGCCCCCGGCGGCGAGATTCTCAACACCGAGTACGTCGAGGACTATCCGGGCTTCGAGCTCATCGGCGGCCCCGAGCTGGCGCAGAAGTTCGCCGACCACGCCGTGAAGTTCGGCCTCAAGATCGAGATGGAGGAGGTCTCCGAAATCCGCAAGGACGGCGAGGACTTCCTCGTCACGACGGACATGGGCGAGCGCCGCTGCGGCGCCGTCATCTACACGGCGGGGGGCTATCCGCGCAAGCTGGGGATTTCCGGCGAGGAGGCTTACGCGGGCAAAGGGGTGAGCTACTGCGCCCTCTGCGACGGCGCCTTCTTCCAGGACGAGGTGATCACCGTCGTCGGCGGCGGGAACAGCGCCGTCGAAGAGGCCCAATTCCTCACGAAATACGGATCCAAGGTCTACCTCATCCACCGCCGCAAGGGGTTCCGGGCGCACGCCGTCCTGTTGGACAGACTGAGCGCGAACGAGAAGGTGGAGATGATCCTCGACTGCGTGGTCGAGGAGGTCGTCGGCGACGAGAAGGAGATGAAGAAGCTCCGGCTCCGGAACACAAAGACCGGCGAGGAAAGCGAGCTCGAGGCCTCGGGCCTCTTCGTCTTCATCGGCTTCATCCCCAACACCGATCCCATCAAGGATCCCGTCGAGTTCGACGAGGGCGGCTTCATCGTCACCGATCAGAACATGGCGACGGGCGTTCCCGGGCTCTTCGTGGCGGGCGATGTGCGCAGCCAGCTCATCCGCCAGATCACGAACGCCTCGGGCGACGCCACCACGGCCGCCGTGGCGGCGGAGAAGTACCTCGAGGCCCAGGAGATGGCCAAAAACCAAAAGGGAGAGGCCGCGGCCGCGGCCTCCTGATACCCGCCTCCCCCCGCCGGGGGAGAGGCCAGAGGAAGAAGGATGGAATTCTCCAACTCGGTCAAGCGATTTTTCCTGGTGGACATCGCCAAGGGGCTGTCCATCACCCTTCGCCACCTTTTCAAAAAGCCGGTCACGCTCCAGTACCCGACCGAGCGGTGGGATGCGCCCGAGCGCTTCCGCGGCTTCCTGGGGCTGACGCGGGACTTCAAGACGGGCGAGGAGAACTGCATCGGCTGCCTCAACTGCGAGAAAGCCTGCCCGGTGGACTGCATCACCATCCTCACCGTGGGCAAGGGCCGCGAGATGTACGCCAAGGAGTTCAGCATCGACCACATGCGCTGCATGTACTGCGGCCTGTGCGTCGAGGCCTGCCCGACCACGCCGAAGTCGATCGTCCACACCCATCAGTACGAGACCACGGGCTACTTCCGCGACGATCTCGTCTTCACCAAAGAGCGCCTCTACGACGTGTGGGAGGCGGAGAACAACTACAAGGGGCCTCGGCCGTGGGGCAGACTCTTCGGTCTTCGGAACATGGAGATGGAACGGCGTCCGAAGGCGGAGGAAGAATCCGCGGAGGCGGCGGCCCCTGCCGAATAGCGGCCTTCTCTCCGGCGGTCCAAGGTGAGCTTTCACACAGCGGATTTCGACGACATCCGTTCCGGACGCGTCACGGACGTCTACTTCAAGCGGACCCAGGAGATCCTCGAGGCGAAGGGGATCCGCAAGCGGGTCCGCGCGGAGTTCATGGCGAAGGATCTCCCCTCGGGCTGGGGCGTCTTCCTCGGCCTCGAGGAGGTTCTCGCCCTCCTGAAGGGGCTTCCGGTCAACGTCCGCTCCGTTCCCGAGGGGACAGTGGTCCGGCCCTTCCAGCCCGTCCTCGAGATCGAGGGCGTCTACAACGACTTCGGGATTCTCGAAACCTCCCTGCTCGGGCTCCTGTGCCAGTCGAGCGGGATTGCGACCAAGGCCGCCCGCTGCAGGATCGCCGCCGGACGGCGCCAGGTCTTCAGCTTCGGCGCCCGGCGGATGCACCCCACCGTCGCGCCCATGATCGAGCGCGCGGCCTACGTGGGCGGCTGCGACGGCGTGGCGCTCGTCCAGGGGGCCGATCTGCTCGGCCTGCCGGCCCAGGGGACCATGCCCCATGCCCTCATCATCCTGATGGGGGGGCTGGAGCCGGCCCTGAAGGCCTTCGATGAGGTCATCGATCCCGGGGTGCGGCGCGTGGCCCTGGTGGACACCTTCGGGGACGAGAAGTTCGAAGCCCTCACGGCCGCGCGCGCCCTCACCGACCGCCTCGCGGCCGTGCGCCTGGACACGCCGGGCTCGCGGCGGGGGGACTTCTCGCAGATCCTGCGGGAGGTGCGCTGGGAGCTCGATCGGGCCGGCTTCTCCCACGTCAAGCTCTTCGTCAGCGGGGGGCTGGACGAAAATCGAATCCTGGAGCTGAACGAAGTGGTGGACGGCGGCTACGGCGTGGGAACCTCCATCGGCGCCGCCTCCACCATCGACTTCTCGATGGACATCGTGGAGGTCGAGGGCGAGCCCATCGCCAAGCGCGGCAAGCTCTCGGGCGCGAAGCATCTTCTGCGCTGCCGCGACTGCGGCGCCGAGCGGGTGATTCCGATGGACCGTCCCTACGGGGATTGCGAGGCGTGCGGAGGGGTGATGGAGCAGGTTCTCGCGACTGTGATGCCGGAGGGGGAGCCGGCCGGCCCGGCCCCGGCGGCCGCCGAGATTCGGGAGTACGTCCTGCGCCAGCTGCACAACGAGCGCCTGGAGCCCGCCGAATGACGCCGGAGGGCGGGGCCGCGGGCGGGCGCTTCGAGGCGATCCGCGCCTTCATCGGCGCCCACGAGCGGTTCCTCCTCGTCACCCACATGGGGCCCGACGGGGACGGCCTTCTCTCCTGCATCGCCTTCGCCCGCTATCTCGAATCCCTGGGCAAGAAGGCCACCGTCGCCGCCGAGGGGCCGCCGCCGTCCTTTGTCTTCCCCTATGACCCGGAGGGGACCGTGCGCACCCACACCGAGCTTCTCGCGGCGCCCGGCTGGGCCGAGCGCTTCGACGCCGTCCTCGCCCTCGACACGGGGAAGCCGAGCCGGCTGGGGAAGCTGGGCGTCCCCGTCGTGGAGAGCGGCCTCCCCGTCGGGGTGATCGACCACCACATCCCGGAGGAAGGGGATTTCGATGGCCCCTCGGCCATCGACAAAAGGGCCGCCTCGGTGGGGGAGATGTTGGCCGATTTTCTCGACGAGGAAGGGGGGGCGGCCTTCGGCGATCCCCTCATCCTGCGGCTGCTTTTCGCCACCATCGTCTACGACACCGGCCAGTTCCGATTCTCGAACACGACGGAGAAGACGCTGCGGTGGGCGGCCCGCTTCGTAGAGCTGGGCGCGAGCCCGACCGAGCCCTTCGGGGTGTTCTGGGAGTCGAACTCTCCCTCCTCGGTCAAGCTCCAGGGCCATCTGATGAGCCGGTTGCATCTCGAATGCGGCGGGCGGCTCGCCTGGTTCTCCCTCAGCAAGGCGGAGCTGGAGCGTTTCGGCGTCCGCCGCGAGGAGACCGAGGAGTACATCACCTTCCCCCGGAGCATCTCCACGGTCGAGATCATCGCCTTCTTCTCGGAGCTCGACGGGCGGGTGCGGGTGAGCCTGCGCTCGAAGGGGCGGGTGGAGATTCACGACGTCGCCCAGCGGTTCGGAGGCGGGGGACACGCCTTCGCCTCCGGGGCGCGCGTGGCGGGCGGGCTCGACGAGATCACCGCCACTGTCATCGCGGCCCTCACCGAAAAGCTCCGCGCCAGCCTCGGGCCCGATTAGGCAAAGCCCCGGCCCGCATCCTCCGGGCCTTGCCATCCCGCGCCGCCGAACCGCTGGAGCGCCGGGCGCGCGCTCAGCCCTATATCCCCCGCTCCTCGAAGACGCGCAGGGAGGCCTGGGCGGCGCCGACGGCGTTGGGCGCGGCGGCGTAGATGGCGCATATCATGAGGACTTCCTGGATGTCCTTCTTCGTCATCCCCACGTTGAGGCCCGCCTTGACGTGGACCTCGAACTCCCGGTCGCGGCCCAGGGTGCAGATGATGGCGAGGATGACCATCTCGCGGACCTTCGGATCGATCCCCTTGCGCTCGTAGAGGTCCCCGTAGACCTGCTCGGTGACGAAGCGCGCGAAGTCGGGGCTCGCCGCCTCGAACACCTTCCGCCGCTCCTCCCCCTCGTCGCCGAAGACCTTCCGCCGGTTGGCCAGCCCCCGCTGATACTTTTCGTCGTCTGCCACTGATCCGCTCCTCCGCGCGAAAGAGAAAACCCGGTGCGCTGTGCATGAATGGGCGCATCATATCCCAATTCCCCCGCGCGGACAGGCGGCGGGGGCCGGGCGCGGCCCGGGGGGCTATATTGGAGGAAGGGAGCTCGCCCGGGAGGCTGGGGCGGGATGGGCCGCCCTCCCGCCGTGAGGAGAAGCGCCATGAAGCTCGACGCCGTGAAGTTCGGGATCGCCTTCGGAATCATCTACGCCCTGATCTTCTTCCTCTACGCGCTCGCCGCCGCCCTCTTCGGCGTGGGCGGCGAGATGATCAAGCTGATCGGGAGCTTCTACCTCGGCGTCTCGGCCTCCTTCCTGGGGGCGATCGCGGGGGCGATCTGGGGCTTCGCCGTCGGAGTCGTTTTCTTCTGGCTGGGCGCGAAGATTTACAACCGCCTCCTCGCTCGGCCGCAATCCGAATAATATCAATTGGCTGGAGCGGTTTGACACTTTAGGGCCCTTTTTTCCATCATTGGGGCGCCCTCCCCCATCTTTCCTCATTCCAGAAGGTGTCAGCCATGAGCCAGCCCTCCAGCGTTCGCGTCGGCACTGTCCTCCCCGAAGCGTTTTACGGCGAGCCCGAATGGCAGAACGCCGAGAAGTCCCTCGAGTGGGCGGACGAGGCGGCCGCCCAGGGCGTCGAGCTTCTCCTCTATCCGGAGGGCTATCCCGGTCCCATGACGGGCCCCCTCGACAACCCCAAGTATCCCTTCGATCCGTTGGAGGAGCTGAAGAAGAAGGCGAAGGAGCACGCGATGTACATCATCGCGGGGAACGTCGTGGCGAGCGACATCCCCGGGGCGGCGCTGCTCACCCTGCGCCTGTTTGGTCCCGAGGGGAAAGAGCTGGCCTGCTATTGCCGCCAGCAGCCGGACACCCCGCCCCTCAACGCCTACCTCTACGGGGGCAAGGCCCACCTCCTGCCCGGGAAGGGCCCCTGCGTGGTGGACACCGATTTCGGCAAGCTGGGCCTCCAGATATGCAGCGAGCTGTTCGTGCCCGAGCTGCCCCGCCTGCTCATGCTGCGCGGGGCCGAGATCATCGTCTCCCCCGTCCACGGATTGCACAGCGAGACCGGTTACGCCATCAAGGATACCTGGCGCTGCATCGCCCGCGCCCGGGCGGCGGAGAACCTCTTCTACGTCCTCATCACCCAGAACCTCTACACGGTGGACGGCTTCGAATACGCGATGTCCATCGCCTCCGGGGCCCTGGTGGCCGGCCCCGAGCAGATGGAAGGGACCCTCGAGGAGCCCGGCATCCTCGTCCGCGATCTCGACATGGACCGGCTGCGCTATCTGCGGACCCGAAACTACGACGAGGAGAATCTCTCGAAGCCCGACGATCCGAATTGGCGGCCCCTGGGCTGCCGACCCGGCCAGATATTCGAGCGCTATCCCGCCCTCTACAAGGAGCTCGCCGAGGCCAGCTCCTTCTCCTTCGACTATGAGTATTGGCGCGAGGGAGATCTGGATTCCTGGCTGGGGGAGTACGAGCGCATCTACGAGGGCGACTACGAGCGGATCCTCAAGAAATACGGCGCCCCGTTTCAGTTCCGCGAGAGCTAGGGGGGCGCCACCCGGGCGCCGCCCGCGAAATAGCCCTTGATTTCATTCCGTTTTTTGCGGATTATTCGTTAAATAGAAAAGAATCCGTGGCAGGCCGCCCGCGTTTCAGGGAAAATGGCTCGCGGGGGAGGAGCCGGAGTCCGCCCGCGCGGTTATCCCAGGCTTTTGGCGAGCAGCTCCCCCCGCTCGCGCATCTCGGGGTTGAGCACCTCCCCGTGAGGGAGGAAGGCCATCGCCACGTAGATGTTCTCGATTCCGTCCGTCACGCTCCGGTTGCGGTAGAGCGGGTGGGGATAGCAGATTCGCGTGGGCTCGGCTTGGGTGATGTAGCTCTGGTCCCGGTAGTAGTGGTAAGCGACCACCGCCCGGGGGGGGACCCACCGCTCGCGGACGCCGCCCTCGCCGTCCTCCTCGCGGATGAGGCCGCCGAAGCCGCGGGTGAATCCGTTGCCGTAGATGTAGGCGCCCGATTTCGCATGGTCGCAGTTGTCCAGCTCGGCGAGCTCCACGTAGGGGATCTCCTGGGGGTCGCGGCCCTCGGGGAGGGGGAGCTCGTTCAGCCCGCAGGCGGGGCAGATGAAGGTCACCTGACGGCTTTCTGGCATGGCGTGGGTTCCGCTCCTCATCGGTGGATGGGTGGCCGGGCGCGCCCCCTCCCGGGAGTTCCGGGCGGCCGCTTCGCCGGGAGATCCTCTCCCTGCGGCGGGCGCGGACAGTTGAACCGGAGTGAAATCGTGCCAGAGAGGGCGCGGCGGCGCAAGGATGCGGGGCGGCGGCGCGCCTCCCGGCCCGGAAGGAAAGGAGGGTAGATGGCGGGAAGATACAAGGGCGGAATCGCCTCCCTGTTGCCGAATACCCCGCTCGCATGGATGGCGTTCGGCGCCCTGCTCCTGCTGTGGCTGGGCGCGCTGATCGACTTCGCGATGTGGTTCAGCAGGCTGACCGGCAGCTTCTCCTCCAAGACGAATTACATAAGCCATTTCTGGCCCTACATCTCCCTGGCCGGGGCCGTCGCGGGCCTCCTGGCCCAGGGGATGCCCAACATCCTGCGGTCGATCCCGACGGTCTGGCTCGTTTTCTCCCTTATCCTGCTGCACGGCAGGATGTTCTTTCCGGGCGGCTCCCTGCCCCCGCTCGAGGGCCCGATCCTCCGGGTCGTGACGCTCAACATGGGCCACATCCAGGAGAAGCACCGGGCCGCCTACTCCTTCCTCCGCCGGAGACAGAAGATGGACATCCTCTTCCTCCAGGAGGTGGGCGGGACGGCCGAGCGGGGCGATCGCCCCCAGATCGGGGCGTTTTTGCGGAAACGGCTTCCCTACAGCGTCTGGTACCACGTTCCGCGCAAGGGGCGAATCGGCCTGGGGCTGGGGATCCTCAGCCGCTACCCGCTGAGCGATGCGCGGATTCTTCCCCTCCCGGCGGGCCCCGCGCAGCGGGGGGCCTGCTTCGAGACCGTGGCCCTGGTGGCCAAGGCGGTGGTGAAGGAGACGGTCATCCGCCTGGCGACGACCCATCTGTGCCCGCCGAGCTTCCCCTGGCAGGACGAGTGGCTCCGCCCCGTCCCCTTCGGGATAAGCTCGGTGTGGAGCTGGATGGCGAACCTCCGCGACACCGAGTACGCGCGCAAATCCCAGCTCAGCTACCTGCGCCAGATCGCCCACGGCGGTAGGGAGCCCTTCATCCTGGGGGCCGTCCTGAACACCACGCCCTTCAGCCTTGACCTCCTGAACCTCTCCGCCGGCCTCAGGAGCGCCTTCGAGGAGAGGGGGGGCGGTTTCGGGTTCACCTATCCGGTGGGCGTCTTCGGCGCCCGGATCGATCACATCTTCTATGCGGGGGGGCTGCGGGCCCGCAGCGCCGAGGTGCCCGAGGTGGACGTTTCCGATCACTCGCCCCTGGCGGCGGAGTTGGAGATAATCCCGCCTGCGGGAGGATAGACGGTGCGCGGCCTTTCCCTGAAGGATGAAGCCGCCGCCCGCGGGACGGAGCCGGAGGTGAGATGAAAGTTCGCCGAGGGCCGCTCTGGGCCCTTTTCGTTTTCTTGCTCCTGCTCGGCCGGGCCGCCCCGCCCGCCGAGGCGGCGGGCCTCCCCCAGGAGATCGTCGGGGACGACGGGGCCCCCATGGTTCTCGTCCCCAAGGGGGAGTTCATCATGGGCTCCCCGGCGGGCTTCTACATCTTCGGGGACAACGAGACGCCCCAGCGGCGCGTCCACCTGGAGGCGTTCTACATCGACAAATACGAAGTCACGAACAAGCTGTACCGCAAGCTGTTCACCGCGGCGCGAAAATACCCGGGCGTCTTTCTCCTCCCCGATCAGCCCATCGTCGGAGTGAACTGGGGCCAGGCGCGGGACTACTGCGTCCGGGTGAACAAGCGCCTGCCCACCGAGGCGGAGTGGGAGAAGGCCGCGCGCGGCACGGACGGGCGCGTCTACCCGTGGGGGAACCAGCGGGCCACCTGCCGGTTGGCCGTCATGGGGACGGAGATTCCCTCCTGCTCCCGGGGATTCTCCACCTGGGAGGTGGGCAGCCGGTTGGAGGGGGCGAGCCCCTATGGGGCGATGGACATGGCCGGAAACGTGACGGAATGGGTGGCCGATTGGTACTCCGACCGCTACTACCGCTCCGCTCCCTCGCGCAGTCCGAAGGGCCCGGCGAAGGGGAAGGTCCGGGTCATACGCGGGGGCGCCTGGTTCAACAGCAACGTACTCCTTCGCTCCGCCTTCCGCACCGGGTTTGACCCGCGCCGGTCGAACCACGGGGTGGGCTTCCGGTGCGCGAAGACGGCCACCGCGAGCTTCGTTCGGCGGAGCGGGCGCTTTCTCGCGGGCCTCCCCTCGGCGCCTCCCCCCGGGGGGGCCTCCCTCCGCTAGGCCGCTTCGCTCCCCCGCTCCCGCCACAGCTTGAGAAGAATCCGCCGCTGGAAGCGCCCGAAGCGCTTGTACTGGATGAAGAGGGCGAGCCCGGCCGCCTCGACGGCGATGAGCGCGAGATGCCACTGGGGGATGAAGCGGGCGAGGGCGAAGAGGACGAGTATCACCACCGCCGTGATGAGATAACTCCGGGCGCCCACCGTGTCGGGCGCGTCCTTGTACTTTTGGTCGATTCGGGAGAGAAACTTCTCCTCCCCGGGCGAGAGACCCGCCGGGGCGCTCCTTTCATTCTCCATGGCGGCTCTCCTTTTTCTCCTTGCGGGATTGATCGGGGGCGGAGGTGAGGTCGCGCGCCGCGCGCCGGTCTACCTCCCCTTCCACTTCGGCGCGCGCTTTTCCAGGAAGGCGAGGATGCCCTCGGCCTTGTCCTCGGTTTCGCAAAGGGCGCCCTGGGCGAACTTCTCCATGGCGAGGCCGGCGGCGAGGCTGCCCTCCATGCCCGCGTGGACCATGGCCTTCATGAAGCGGGGGACGAGGGGCGCCATCCCGGCGAGGTGTTCCGCCATCCGGCGCACGGTGGGGAGAAGCTCCTCGGGCGGGACCACCCGGGTGACGAGGCCGATCTGCAGCGCCCGCTCGGCGTCGATGGCCTCCCCCATGAGGAGCATCTCCAGCGCCCAGCCGCGCCCCACGAGCCGGGGCAGGCGCTGGGTCGCACCCCCGCCCGGGATGATGCCGAGCTTCCCCTCCGGGGCGCCGAAGCGGGCCCGGGTGGAGGCCACCCGCAGGTCGCACCCCAGGGCCACCTCGAGCCCGCCCCCCATGCAGATGCCGTTGATCGCCGCGATGGTGGGCTTGGGCGTCCGCTCCAGGCGCTCGGCGAGGCCCTGGATGATGGGCTCGAGCGCCTTGCGCAGGTCGCGGTGGAGCACCTCGGAGAGATCCGAGCCCGAGGCGAAGGCCTTCTCCCCCCGGCCCGTGATGGCGATGACGCGCACGGCCTCGTCCTCCCCCGCCCGGGAGACGGCCTCGTTCAGCTCATCGAGGGCGCCGAGGGAGATGGCGTTGTGCTTGTCGGGCCGATCGATGGTGATGAGGGCGAGCGGCCCCTCGTTCTCGACGGTCAGGTTCTCGTACGGCATCCGGAATCCCCTCTGCGCGCTAGGGCATCATGGAGCGGATGACCTTGACCAGGCCGTCCCGGACCGCCTCGTTGACGGCTTTCTGGATGATGCCGTCGATCTGGGAAAGGTTGTCGGCGTTGTTGCCGAAAAGCTGGAACCGCTTGCCGCCGGGCAGCACCGTGATGGTGCGCTTCTCGAGGCGGCGCGAATCTCGGCCTCCCAGGCGGAACTCGATCACCACCCGGCCGGAGTTGAGCGCCTTGAAGTAGGAGCTGCGGGCCGAGAAGCCGAGCTGGCGAATCCGTCCGGTGAGCGCGAAGGCGGGCCGCATCTTCGGGACCGAATCCAGCTTCCCGTCCCAGTCGCCGTCTTGGACCTCGATGCCCAGCTTCTTGAGGTGGGCGCGCACCATCTCGGTGACGTCGCCCGCGGCCGAGCCCGAGGCGGGCGCCAGGTCGGCCGAGATGCCGCTCCCCTCGTAGCGGCCGAGACTCCCCTTGTTGCGGCGCAGGTCCTGGAAGGGGCTGAGGGCGACGGCCGCGGGGCGCTTCCCGGGGGGAAGGGGCCGGGTTTCGGCGTTCTCCTCGTAGCGCAGGGGCACCTCGTGCCGGGTCTGCTGGACCGCGCACCCCATGAGGGCGGCGAGGAGGAAGAGGCCGATTCCCGTGCCGGCGTGTTTGCGTGCGCGCATGGCTCGATCCCTCAAGGACGGGGTTTCGGATAACGGCGGCCGCCCGGGGAGGCCCCGCCCGGGCAAGATACCACGCGCGGGCGGGCCTGGAACCCTCCCCTATTTGCGGAGGTAGTCGTCCGTTCCATCGAGCCAGTCCCGGCGGATGGGGCTGAAGATGTCGAAGTCGACCACCGGCTCGTCCCCCACCACCTCGACGGCGTGGGGCACGTTGGGGGGGATGAGGAGGCTCTCGCCCGGGCCAATCTCGATGGACTCCCCCTCGATCTGAAAGCGCAGCCGCCCCTGGAGGACGTGGGAGATCTGCTCGTTGACGTGGCTGTGCTCGGGGACGGCGCAGCCCGGCGCGAGCTCGAGCCGGCAGAGCATCTCGTTCTCGCCGACGATCATCTGGCGGCGGAAGCGGTCGGTGACCTGCTCGGGGGGCATCTCGGACCAGGCGAATCTTTGGGCTTTCATCAGCCTCCCTCCCTGCGGAGAACGAATGGGGCGCCGCGCGCGATTGTAGCGCAAATTCGGAAGCGGATGGGGGGTGACGGTGCGGGATGCGCCGGCAGTGCGGGACGGCCCGGCGTGCCGCCCCGGCCTAGTACTCGGGGAGCCGCCGGTTGAAGCCTTTGCGGAGGACCCGCCCCATTTTCAGGATGTAGTAGTCGGGCCCGTAGACGATGACGCTCGAGAGCGGAGGGTTGGGGCAGTCCTTGTGGATGATGAGGTTCTTCTGCCCGTCGCGGGGGAGGAAGCGCTCGGCGTCCTCGGGGGTCAGCTCCACCTCGAAGGCGCAGCCCGAGGGATCGGCCTGGCACTTCTCGCATGGAGAGGTCTGGCTGAATTCGCAGGGAACCTTCTCGCCCATCGTGTTCCTCTGGGAAAATGGGATCGCCAGGGAAAACCGGGCATTATGTATGGGCGGCTGTGGGGGGTGTCAAGCGTGGGGAGGCCGGCGCGGGACGGGCAGGTCCGGCTCGACGTGGATGTTCACATCGGAGACCTCCTCCACCCGCTCGAGAAGGGATTCCTCCCCCTGGTGGGCGATGGCGTGGCCGGCGGCGACGGTGAGCTCCGGGTCCACCTGGATGTGGACGTCCACGAAGAGATGGGCCCCCACCCGGCGGGTCCGCAGGGCGTGGACGTTCCGCACCCCATCGACCTCCTTGATGGCGCCCCGGATGCGCTCCAGCATCTCCTCGGGCGGGGCGGCGTCCACGAGAACGTCCAGGGCCTCGCGCCCGACCCGCAGCCCCGCCCAGATGACCAGCCCCGCCACCGCCGCCGCCGCCACGGCGTCGGCCTGCCAGTAGCCGAAGAGCGCGAGGGCGACGCCCGCCAGGGTGGCGATCGAGGAGAAGGCGTCCGAGCGGTGGTGCCAGGCGTTGGCGAGGAGGGCCAGGTTGGCGGTGCGGCGCCCGACCCGGAAGGTGACCCTGTAGAGGACCTCCTTGAGGAGCACCGCCAGGACGATGAAGGGGAGGGCGAGGAAGTTCAGCTGGTAGGGCCGGGGAATCCACAGATCCCCCGCCACCCGGTAGAGGAGGAAGACGCCCGCCAGAAGCAAGATGAGCCCCACGAAGAAGGCGGCGGCGGTCTCCATCCGCCCGTGGCCGTAGGGATGGCTCTGGTCGGCGGGCTGGCCCGAGAAGCGCAGCGCGAAGAGGACGGCCGCGTCGCTGGCCAGGTCGGAGAGGGAGTGGAGGGCGTCGGCGAGGAGGGCTTGGCTCCCCCCCAGAATTCCGCCCGCCGCCTTGGCGGCGACGAGAATGGCGTTCACCCACACCCCGAGCCAGGTGACCCGCTTCCCCTGGTCGGCGCGCCGGCGGATGGCCTCGGCGCCGTGCGGGGTTGTCTCGGTGTG
>JAZGDQ010000250.1:0-9902 GCA_036477985.1 bacterium | reverse complement strand
GGGGGCCTTGGCGAGGAGGTCGGGCCGCCCGAGCGAGGCGATGTCCCGCGCTCCGCGTCCCGCCCGAAGGTGGTCTTGAGCCATGTTGCGGCGCTCCTTCCGTCAGGAAAGGGGGACGGCCTGCCCGGCCTTCACCCAGACGCGGTCCCAGATATAGGCGCCCGCCACCGCGAGCACGCCCGCCAGCACGGCCCCGTAGCCGCCGAACTGCCGCCAGCCCAGGAGCAGGAGGGGGAGGACGCCCCCCAGGAGGATCGCGCCCGCCCAGAAATCCCGCTTGAAGGGGCCGCGCACGATGAGGTCGACGGCGCGCTCGTGCGCGGCGCTCCCGAAGCGGTGGATGAGGATGGAGAACACGAGGATGAGAAGGTGGAGGAGGAGGGCGCCCGCCAGCGTCGCGCCCAGGAGGATCAGGGCCTCCCGCTTTTCGGCCACCGGGAAAAGGGTGGCGAAGAAGGTGAGCGTCGCCGCTCCCTTGACGGCCGACTGGACGGCGATGTCCAGGGTGTTCTCGCTCCCGCGCCAAAGGTCGCGCGCCGAGGCCTGGGCGAAGAAGAAGCCCGTGTAGATCGAGGCGAGCGCGCCCATCAGGAGGGTGGGCCAAAGGAGAAGCTCCATCAGCCCCCGGGCGCCCGCGAGGGCGGCCAGCACCCAGAGGGCGGTGAGCGCCCCGTCGAGGGTGATGAAAATCGTGCCCCAGGACATCCAGCTCTTCCAGTTGGGCCGCAGGAGGATGTAGTAGAACCGCTCGGGCCGCTTGAGGTCGGCGGTGAGGACCGCCCCGGTCGCCGCGAGGAGGAGGCCGCTCAGGGCGGGGCCCCAGAGCGAGAAGAGGGCGCTGTCGAAGCCCATCCGCCACATGAGGAGGCTGAGGACGAGGATTCCCGTGCTCAGCCCCTTGATCATCAGATAGGCGACGATCTTGTCGCCCCAGGGAATCTGGTGGAAGGCGTCGTACACTGTCCGGCTCCGGCCCTGCGCGCTCTCCCACTCGGGGACGACCTCCTTCTTGTGGAGGTCCATCTCGCCTTGCTTGTAGATGCCCGATTGGGCAGGCTCGGTCGGAACCAGCGCCTGGCGGCTGCCGTCGATGTAGTAGATGTTGGGGTCGGTGTTGTACTCCTGCTTGCGGACGCTGACGGGGTCGTGGGTGATGCGCCGGACGATGTCGGAGTCCGGGTCCTCCAGGTCCCCGAAGATGCGGCACTGGGTGGGGCAAACGACGACGCAGGCGGGCTCGAGCCCCACCTCGAGGCGGTTCGCGCAGAAGTTGCACTTCTCCGCCGTGTTCGTGTTCGGGTCGATGAATATCTGGCTATAGGGGCAGGCGGCCATGCACGCCTTGCACCCGATGCACCAGTCGGCGTCGAGGTCGACGATGCCGTCCGCGCGGCGGAAGAGGGCCCCCGTCGGGCAGATGTTCTCGCAGGGGGCGTCGTCGCATTGGTTGCACAAAACGGGGAGGAATTCGCGGCGGGTGTCGGGGAAGGCGCCTTTCTCGACCTCCTTGACCCAACACCGCCAGACACCGATGGGTATCTCGTGCTCCGACTTGCAGGCGATGGTGCACGCGTGGCAGCCGATGCACGCCCGAAGGTCGATGGCCATCCCGTACTTCGGCATGCGAAGCCTCAGCGCTCAGAAGGCGCTCCCCCGGCGGGGAGGGGGGGCGCCGAGCGGGGGCGAAGCCAGGCGGATCTCCCGGCGGCGCTCCGCCAAGGGGCGGCCCCGATGAGCGGTGAAATGATCGAATCAGGGAACGCAGAAAATCCCCCCACGGGCCACCCCGAAGCGGGATTTTCGACTTGCGTCTCGCCGATGTTTCTGGACTCCAGTCCCTTGAAAGCTAGCCCCGGCGGGCGCGGATGTCAATTCGCCCAGCCTCCCGTTCGCCGCTTCGATCCTCCCCCAACGGCCCCGCGCGGGAGAGCGCGCCGGTGAGCCCCGCCCTCTTCGCCGCCGCCTCGCGCGCCCTCACCCTCGCGCGCCTGGCGGGCATGCCCCCCTTCCTGTGGATGCTCCTCCGGACGGGCGGCGGAGGGCGGGAAGGCGGGGGAGCCGCCCTCGTCATCCTCTATCTCGCCCTCGCCCTCTCGGACCTTGCGGACGGCCCCCTGGCGCGCCGGGCGGGCGCGGCCAGCCGCCGGTGGGGGAGGATGGACGTGGCGGTGGACGTCGCCTTCAACACCTTGAGTCTCGCCGCCGCCGCCTGGCTCGGGAGGGTCGGTCCCTGGGTTCCGGCGGGGGTGGCCCTGCTGGGCGGGCGCTTCCTCTGGCGGGGCCGGCGAGCCGCCGGAGGGTCCGGGGCCGCCGGAGGGTCCGGGGCCAACGGAGGGGCCGGCGCGGGTGAGGAGGCCGGGGCGGCGGAGGGTGAGGCCGGCCGCCTTCCCGGGGATCGGGCCGGAAAGGCGGCGGGCGTGATCTTCTACCTCCTCGTGGGGGCGGTCGTCCTGGAGGCGGCGGTGGAAGGAGACGGCGGCCGATGGGCGCTCCGCCGCGCCGGGGACGCCGTCTTCCTCTTCACCCTCTTCCTTCTATGGCGCGGCCGGAGGAGAAAGCGGCGAGGAGGAAGGTCCGCCTTATCTCCCCCTCCCTGACCCTCCTCCGGAGGGGGAGGGTGGCGGCATCGGCCCCAAGCCGCTGGACAACGTTGGCGGCGGCGCCGGCTAGCCGGGCCGCGAACCCTCTCTCCCTCCCCTGGATATGTCCTCGCGCTTTTTGCGCACGAAGAGGTCGGCGTAGGCGCCCGGGAGGAAGACGAGGCCGAAGGCTCCGTTGACGAGCATGAAGGTGAGGTGGGAGGCGAGGCTGTAGGCGAGGAGGTCGGCTTCGGGGGCGAAGTCGCGGAAGAAGAAGATCCAGGCGGCCTGGGAGGTCCCGAGGTGGGCCACCGTGACGGGGAGCGCCGCCAGGAGGAAGATGACGGGCAGGAAGGTGAGGAGGCGCACGAGGGGGATCTCGATTCCGAAGAAGGCGAGCGCCCGGCTGTGCACGAGGAGGGAGAGGAGGAAGACGGACCCCTTGAGCGCCAAGACGGTGAGGAAGTGGGAGGCGCGCGCCCTGCGGAAGGTGTGCAGGAGGGAGTGGCCCGCCCACCGGGGGAGGATCTTTCCGCGGGCGGTGAGGAGGACGAGGAGCCAGAGGGCGCCGAGGGCGAGGGGAACGAGGTAGAGGGCGGCCGGGGCCCGGCCCGGAAAGGCCGCCATCCCGCCCGAGGCGAAGAGCATGAGGTGGGTCGCCTCGATGAGGATGAGGAAGGCCACCGTGCTGGTGATGCGGCCCAGGGGGGCGCCGAAGCGGCGGTGGATGTAGAGGGCGAGGGTGGCTTGGGCCAGCTGGGTGTTGACGATGGAGACCAGGTAGGTCACGGCGCGCACGGGGAGGAGGTCCCGGTAGGGGAGGGGGCCGTGAAACCAGCGGATCATCCGGGCCAGGACGTAGGTGTCCATGGCGAAGAAGCAGAGAGAGAAGCCCCCCATCAGCCCCAGGAAGGGGAGGAGGCGCGCGCCCTCCAGGGCCTCGCGCAGGCGGCCGATGGGGATCCGCCAGAAGATGAGGGCGAATATGGCGACGGTGAGGGCGAGGGGCCAGAGGCGGGCGGCCCCGGACGGGGAGGACTCCCGGGGATCGTCCACGGCGGCTCAGGCCGCGTTCGAGAGCGCGCGGTCGAGCGTCTCGCTCACCGAGGCCAGCGGAAAGGGAAGGACCGTCCGCGCCGGAATCGGGTCGGCGAGGTGTTCGTTGCACAGGGTGTCGAAGACGGCCCAGTTCCAGCCGAGGGAGGGGAGGAGGCGGGCCGCGAGAAGGGCGCTCAGCCAGGCGGCCGCCCGCGGGATGGGGAGGATGCGCGGCCGGCGGCCCAGACGGACCCCCACCCGCCGGATCAGATCGGCGAAGGTGAGGGTTTCGGGGCCCACGAGATTGATGACGCGCAGCGGGCGGAGCGGGGTGGCGAGGGCCCACTCCACGGCGGCGAGGACATCGTCCTGGGAGACGGGCTGGACGCGCACGGCGCCGCCCCCCGCGAGGAGGGTGACGGGGGCCGAGGCCATCCGCCGCAGCCCCGTCCAGGCGGCGTTCTCCGGGCCCAGAATCATCGGGACGCGGAAGATGGCGCCCTCGAAGCCGGCCGCATCGATGGCCTTCTCGGCCAGGCCCTTGGAGCGCAGGTAGGGGTTCTTGGCCCCGGCGTCGGCGCCCGGAAAGCTCAGGTAGATGAAGCGCTTGACCCCGGCCTCGCGGGCGGCCTCGACCAGGGCTTCGGTCGTTCCCGCGTTCGAGTCCAGGAGGCTTTCTCCCGCGCGGGGGCGGAGGGCGCCCGCCAGGTGAACGATCGCCTCGGCCCCCCGGATGGCCTCGCGCACCGAGTCGGGCGCGCGGTAGTCCACCTCGGTCAGCTCGGCCGGCAGGGGGCGCAGGGCGTCCGCCCGCCCGAGGCTCCGCACGAGGGCGCGCAGCCGGGTGGGCACGATGAGCGACCCCTCGCCCAGGCGCTGGATCAGACTGCGCCCGACGCTGCCGTTGGCTCCGGTGATGGCGATATCGATGGGAAGGACTCCTGGCGGCCCCGCCGTGCGGGGCGGCGAATCGTGAAGCGATTTCTCCGGGCGAGGGAGGGGGGCCCGCCTCAGGCGGGGGTCCTCCCCCGATCTCCGGCCGCGAGCATTCGGTGCGTGTCCCCGGCGAGGGTTTCGATGCGTAGGCCGTGGGGGCAGGCGCCGGCGCACGCCTGGGTGGTGCAGGTCAGGCAGGCCGAGGCCCCCGCGCCGAGCCGGCCGTACTCGTCCCGCGCCAGGCGCATGTCGCCGTAGTCGCGCGCGTACATCCGGGTGCGCAGGACGTCGGCGATGGGAACTCCGTGCGGGCAGGCGCCCTCGCAGGCGTTGCAGACCTGGCGGCAATAGGTGGTCCCGTTCATGCGCGCGTAGCGGCGGAGGAGGGGAAGGTCTCCGCGCGCGGCGGCGCGCCAGCCCGAGGCGCCCAGGTACTCGCCGATCAGGTCCCGGCTTTTCATCGAGATGATGAGGGCGTCCACGTCGGGGTTGGAGAGGACCCACCGGAAGGCGGCCTGGGAGAAGGTCGCCCCGCCCTTCTCGAAGGGGCGCATCTCGTTGAGGCGCGCCCCGACGAGCGTCTTCATGGCGATGATTCCGATCCCCTTGGCCTTGGCCTTGCGCAGGACGCGGGGGAGGGCGGGCTGGACGGAGACGATGTCGAAGCCGCGCAGGAGGCGCTGGTAGAAGGCCGGGTCCTGGCCGAAGTTGTAGGCGGCGAGGATGACGTCGAAGCGGCCCGAGTCGATGGCGTAGTCGAGGCATTCGATGAGGCGCCCGGCGTGGCCCGAGACGCCCGAGAAGCGGATCTTGCCCTGCTCCCGGGCCCGGTCGACGAACTCGTGCCACTCGGGGCTCTTGAGGCGCGCCACGTCGTTCACGGCGTGGTTGAAGTAGACGTCCACGTAGTCCGTCCGCAGGCGCCGCAGGCTCCCCTCCAGCGAGCGCATCATATCTTCCTTGGGGGTGGAGGAGGAGGTGTAGACCTTCGAGGTGAGGTGAACCTTGTCGCGCTTGCCGCGAAGGGCGTTGCCGATGGCGGTCTCCGACTCGCCGCCCGTGTAGATCTCGGCCGAGTCGAAGTAGTTGACCCCGCGGTCGAGGGCGTGGAGGACGAGGTCCTCCTCTCCTGCGCCCAGGCGGCTGCTCCCGAAGGAGATGTCCGAGATGCGCATCCCGGTTCGGCCGAGGGTGTTGTAGCGGCGCACTCCGGGCGCGGCGGCGGCCGAGGAGACGGCGGCGAGGGGGGCGCATCCAAGGGCGAGGCCCGTCAGGGCGCTTCGGCGCAGGAACTCCCGGCGGCCGAGCGGCGGATTCTTCCGCGTGGTTTTCACATCCACTCCCGGGTTTTGGCGGCGACTCATCCGATCCCACCGCGTTTTTCCGCCCGGGTCAACTCCTGATTCGCGCACCGGGCTTCTTCCCCCCCGATGGGCGGGCGGCGAGGGCCTTGGAGGGGGGGCGGCGCCCCCGGCGGGAGCTCCCGGGCGGGAGGCGAGGGTCCCGGGCGGGAGGCGAGAGTTCCGGGCGGGCGGGGATTGACCGGGACTCCCCGGCGGGGCAGCGCCCCAAGCAGAGAGGCGGCGCCCCCGGCGAGGGGCAGCGCCCCCGGCAATGGGCCGGCGCCGCGGGCGGGCCGCTCCCGGGGGGCGGGGAGGCGTTTTGCGCAGCGGAGGGGCAGCGCCCCCGGCGGCGGGGATTCCCATTCGATGAGGGCCGGAAATGTCCCCCCGGCCTTGGCGGAGGGCGCCCCACCCCGGGAAATTTGTGAATAAAATCAGTATGTTATGTGGAATTTTGGCCTTTGGGGCAATGAGAAGATAAAAGGAGCTTGCAATATGTTTAGAAGTGTCTAAAATTCATTTTAGACGTGACTCCTGGTTCCCCCCATCCACCGCCGGAGCCGTTTCCGGCCCGCCCTCCCGGGGGGGAGGGGATGCGCAGGAGGGGTGGCGCCATGACGCTGGCCGAGATGAAGCCGGGCGATCGGGGACGCGTCGTGTCCATGGACCTGGCCGGGCCCCTGCGGGAGCGCCTCCTCGAGCTGGGCCTCCTTCCCGGCGCCGAGGTCGAGGTTGTCCGGCGGGCCGCCTTCGGGGGTCCGCTCGAGTGCCGGTTCCGGTCGGCCTCCTACGCCCTTCGGGCCGAGGACGCGCGGAGGGTCGAGATCGCGCGATGAGTCTTCTGTGCGGGAGCTGCCCGGGCTGCGCCGTCGCGCGCGATTCCTTCGGAGTCGATGTCCGCGGCGCCTATGTCGCGGCCCTGCTCGGCAACCCGAACACCGGCAAGTCCACCCTCTTCAACGCCCTCACCGGGCTTCGCCAGCACACCGGGAACTGGCCGGGAAAGACGGTGGCCCGGAGGGAGGGTCTCTACCGCGCCGCCGACGGCACGCCCGTCACCCTCGTCGATCTGCCGGGCGCCTACAGCCTCAACGCCCAGAGCCGCGACGAGGAGGCGGCGGCCGAGTTTCTCATGGCCGGCGCCTGCGACGTGGCCGTGGCGGTGGTGGACGCGACCGCCCTCGAGCGGAATCTGTTCCTGGTGCTCCAGGCGATGGAGTTCCCCCCCCGCCTGGTGGTGGCGCTGAACCTGATGGACGAGGCGGTGCGCCGCGGGATCCGGATCGACGCACCCGCCCTTGCGGAGGAGCTCGGCGCGCCCGTCGCGCCCATCGTCGCCCGCACGGGGAGCGGGGTGTCCGAGCTCATCGCCGCGGTGCACGCGGCCGCGACGGGGGAGGCCGATCAGTCGCCCCGCCCCGTCCGGCTCGCGGGGGAGGTGGCCGAGGCTGTCGGGGAGATCGAAGCCGATCTTCGGAGGGAGCGGCCGGAGACGCCGAACCCCGCCTGGGCGGCCAAGCGCCTCTTCGCCGGCGCGCCCGCGGGCGCCTCCTGATCCGCACGGCATGGCTCCCGGCGCCGGCGGGATGATTCCCTCCATCTCCCCCGAATTCTCCGAACGGATCGCCCGGCTTCGCCGCCGGGCGCCGGGCGACCCCTCCGAGCTTCTGGCGCGGGCCTACTACGACCGCGCCGCCGAGATCGTCTCGCGGTCCGTGGTGCGGCAGGGCGCCCCGCCGCCGTGGACCCGGACCCTCGACGCCCTCCTCTGCTCGCGGTGGCTGGGCGTCCCCATCATGTTCGCCCTCCTGGCCGCCGTCTTCTGGATCACCATCGAGGGGGCGAACGCTCCCTCGGCCCTCCTCGCCGGCGGTCTCTTCTGGGTGGGGGACCAGCTCGCCGCCGCCTTCGATTGGGCGGGCGCCCCCTGGTGGCTCACCGGCTTCCTCGTCAAGGGGATCTACCGGGGGCTCGCCTGGGTGGTCGCGGTCATGCTCCCCCCCATGGCGATCTTCTTCCCCTGCTTCACCCTGCTCGAGGACTTCGGCTACCTCCCCCGGGTGGCCTTCAACCTGGACGGCCTCCTCCGCCGGGCCGGCGCCCACGGCAAGCAGGCCCTCTCGATGGCGATGGGGTTCGGCTGCAACGCGGCGGGCGTCATCGCCTGCCGGGTGATCGACTCCCCGCGCGAGCGCCTCATCGCCATCCTCACGAACACCTTCATGCCCTGCAACGGCCGCTTCCCCACCCTCATCATGCTTTCGGTCATCTTCGTGGGCGGCGCCGCCCCGGCCGGTTGGGTCTCGGCGGCCGCGGCGGGCGCCATCGTCGGGCTCGTCCTGATGGGCGTCCTCTTCACCCTGATCGTCTCGGCGGTCCTCTCGAAGAGCCTCCTCGCCGGGGAGCGCTCGACCTTCTCGATGGAGCTTCCGCCCTACCGGCGGCCCCAGATCCTCCGGGTCCTCTACACCTCCCTCATCGACCGCACGATATTCGTCCTCCTCCGGGCGATCTCCATCGCCGCCCCGGTCGGGGGGCTGATCTGGCTCATGGGGAACGTCGAGGCCGGCGGGGCGAGCCTGATGAGCCACGCGGCGGGGGCGCTCCAGGGCTTCGGCGCCGCCCTGGGGATGGACGGCTACATCCTCCTGGCCTTCATCATCGCCCTTCCCGCCAACGAGGTCGTCGTTCCGGCCCTGGTCATGGCCTACCTCTCGGCGGACTCCCTGCTCGAGCTGGACAGCCTCGACGCGATGCGCGCGCTTCTCGTCGAGAAGCATGGCTGGACCCTCCTCACCGCCGTCTGCACCATGGTGTTTTCGGTGCTCCACTTCCCGTGCGGGACGACGCTCTGGACGATCCACCGGGAGACCGGGCGGGCGAAGTGGGCCTGGCTGGGCTTCCTCATTCCGACCCTGCTGGCGATCGCCACCACCTTCCTCATCGCCCAGAGCGTCCGCTTTTTCTCGGGCTAGGGGAGATCGCGCCGCACGCCGGAGGTTTCCGGCGCCTGGAAAGAGGAATTCCCGCCGCCTATAATCCCGCCGCGAGAGGGTATTCGTGTGGAGCCGGGGGGAGACTCCTCCCCTGCGCGGGAGGCGGCGTGCGCACACTCGATGTGGGATGCGGCCGGGCCAAGGCGCCCGGCGCCCTCGGGGCGGACATCAACCCCGCCGCCGAGGCCGACGTGCGCGCCGACGTGGGGCGCGATGGCCTCTCCTTCCTCCCCGACACCTTCGAGCGGGTCCGGGTCAACCACATCATCGAGCACGTGGAGGAGCCGATCCGCCTCCTCGAGGAGATCCACCGCGTCGGCCGCGAGGGGGCCGAGGTCGAGGGCGTCACGCCCCACTTCTCGAACCCCTGCTCCTTCGCCGACCCCACCCACCGGCATCACTTCTCCCTCGCCTTTTTGGATTTCTTCCGCGGGGGGGAGGACCCGCCCCCGGCGTCCGGCTGGCGGCTGTGGGCGAACCGCTTCCTGGAGTGCTACTACCCGATGATCTCCTTCTACACCGAGGCGCGCTTCGAGTTGGTGGAGCGGCGGCTCACCTTCTGCCGCCTTCACCGCTGGCTGGGGGTGGCCTGGTTCGCCAACCGCTTTCCCGAAATCTGGGAGTTCCACCTCTCCGGGCTCTTCCGGGCCCGCGACATCCGCTTCCGCCTGCGCGTGCGCAAGGGCGGCGCCTAGAGGCGCCTCAGGCGCCGATGACGCGGAAGGGGCGCTCCTGGGGAATGAGCGGCTCCCAGCCCGTCTCGGTCACGACGACGGAGTATTCGATCTGGTAGCCCCCGAATCCCATCGTCCCTATCGGCGCCTCGATGTTGATGACCGCGTTCGCCGGCAGCGGAATCTCCGAGCTGGGCGGCAGGAAGGGATTGTCGTACTTCGTCTCGGCCGAGAGGATGAAGGGGAACTCGCGCGCCTCGAGGCCGACGGTGTGGCCGGCGAAGGGGCTGTTGAATTCCGGGAAGCCCGCCTTGTGGATTCCATCGACCAGCGCTT
>JAZGDQ010000025.1:0-10128 GCA_036477985.1 bacterium | reverse complement strand
CGCCAGATCGGCGTGACGGCGAACGGGGGCTTCGCCCAGTACTGCTCCGTCCCGGTCAAGGTGCTCCACCGCCTCCCCAAGGGGATGTCCTTCACGGCGGGCACCCTGTTGACGACGGCGGGCTCGGCCATCCGCGGCCTCGAGCAGTGCGGGGTGGAGACGGGCGACCGCGTCCTCATCTACGGGGCCGGAGCCATCGGCCTCCTCACCATGCAGTTCGCCCGCTACCTGGGGGCGGGCGAGGTCTGCATCGTGGACACCATCCCTTCCCGCCTCGCCCTCGCCGGGCGCCTCGGGGCGGACATCACCGTATGCGCTGGAGCCGACGACCTGGACGCCGCCCTCGCGAGCTGGCGAGGGGGCCCCGACCTCACGGTCGAGGCGGCCGGGGTGGCCGCCCTTCAGGCCGAGTGCATCGAGCGGGTCCGGCGGGGCGGGCGCGTCCTCCTCCTCGGCATCACGGGCGGCGAGGGCGTCCCGGCGCCGCTGAACCGCGTGCCCCTCGACGAGCTCACCATCTACGGCATCCGGGGGGAGGGGGACCGCGCCGTCGCGCGCGCCATTCGCGCCTACGAGAGCGGGCGAATCGACAGCGGCCCGATCAACACCCATGTCATGCAGCTCGAGCAGTTCGTCGAGGCGTTCGAGATTTTCCGGGAGAAGCGGGATGACGCCGTCAAGGTCGTCCTGGAGTGCTGAGGGGGCCGGCGGGCCGCCGTGCGCTCCGCCCCCCCCGTGGGCGGCGGAAAATTCCGGCCTCGGGCCGACCTGATCCGCCCCCCCGGTTTGGGGCATAATGCACCCGAGCGGGGGTCCCGACCCGGGCGGGGATCCCGACCCGGGCGGGGGTCCCGACCCGGGCGGGGGCGCCGGTCGGCCCCGGGGCCATCCTCTTCTGCGGAGGGAAATCGCATGGCGGGCGCGAACGGCGATGGGATCTACTGCGTGGGCCTTCTCGTCCCTTCCTCGAACACGACGATGGAGGGGGACCTTCACCGCAACCTGCCGGAGGAGGTGGAGATCGTCACCTCCCGGATGTTCCTCGAGAAGACGACGCGGGACGATGAGATTCACATGATCGAGGAGTCGGCGCCCGAGGCCCTGCGCATGGTGAAGACGGCCCGGCCCCGCGTCACCGTCTTCGGGTGCACCTCGGGCGGCTCCCTCTTCGGGCGGGAGTACGACAGGAGCATCATGCGCAAGATCGAGGAGGAGACGGGGACGGAGGCGATCAGCATCCTCTCCTCCCTCTCGGAGGAGTTCGAGGCCCTGGGCGCGAAGAAGCTCCTCGTCTTCACCCCCTACATCGACGAGCTCAACCGGACGATCAAGTCGAGCCTGGAGGAGGACGGCCTGGAGGTCCTCGCCATCGAGGGGATGAAGATCGTCGAGAACGTGTTGATCGGCGCCGTGCGGCCCGGGGAGATTCTCGCCTTCGCGCGCGAGAAGGCCGCGCCGTCCCTCCTCGAGGAGGCCGACTGCGTCTTCTTCTCCTGCACGAACCTACCCGCCGTCCGCGCCCTCCCCCTCCTGCGCGCGCACTTCGGCGGCAAGCCCGTCATGACGAGCAACCTCGCCGCCATCAACGCCGTGCGGCGCCGCTACGAGAAGGCGCACGCCACGGCGGGGTGAGAAGGGGGGGGTCCGAAGTCTCCTACCCTCCGTCCCCCTCAAACAGCCGGTACACCCGCCCCTGCTCGAGGAAGCGCATGGCGCCGGGGTCGTGGTCGCGGAAGTCGTCGGAGTAGTGGACGAGGTGGATCTTCCTCTGGAGATCCTCGGGCAACTCCTTCAGGCGATCCAGAGGTGTGTGGAAGGGGACGTCGGGCCGAAAATTCACCTCGTGCATGATGAAGTCGCACTCCGAGAGCCATTCGATGAGATCCGGGACGAACCCCGTGTCGCAGCTGTAGCCCAGCTTGCGCCCCCCGCCGAAGTCGAACTTGAGGGCGATGGTCTCGGGCGTGTGGAAGGTCTTGCGCGTCTCGAGGATGAAGCCCCCCATGTCGTTGCGCTCCCCGATGGGGACGGGCTCGAAGTAGTCCTCCATCCCCAGCGGGAGGGGGCGCCCGGCGGCGTCCACCCGCAGGCTGAGCCCCGCGCGCAGGGACCCCTCCCAGAGCGCCTCCAGCGTCGCCGGCAGGCCGTAGAGGCGCGGGCGGGGCATCCGCCCCCTTACCGAGAGATAGCCCAGCTCCTCCACCCCGGCCACGTGGTCCTCGTGGTTGTGGGTGATGATGACCTCCCCGTAACTCTCGGCGCGGAGGCGCTCGTCCCCCAGGCGCTCGCGATGCTCGCGCAGCATGCGGAAGAGATAGGGCGGGCAGTCCACGAAGATGAAGCGCTCCCCCACCATGAGGAGCAGGTTGGTGTAGTAGAGCTCCTCGGCGAAGCTCCAGCCCGTGCCGAGGGGCAGCAGCCGAATCTCCTCCGCCATGCGCCGATTCCTCCTGCCGTGGTTGGGCCGCCATCATACCCCCGGGCCGGGCGGGGCGCGACGGTGGCCACACTTGGCGTGTGGCCCACACCTGGAGTGTGGCCGCACCGTGGGGGGGGTGTCGCTCCGCGAAGGAGGACCGCTCCGTGAAGGAGGGCCCCCCCAACAGCTTTCTCAAATCCCCCCGCGGGGGGTATGATTGCCGCGTAGCGGCATATTGGAGAAGGATGGTGATCGGCGCCCCGGAAACCTCGGCGCCCCGGGAGGAGCCCCCCATGACGAACGCTGAGCGCTACCGCCACCTGGCGGCCTGTGTGGTCCCCTTCACCGAAAAGGGGGCGATCGACCGCGAGGGCCTCGCCGCCCAGGTCGCCGGCCTCGCCGAGGGCGGCCTCATGAGCGGCTTCGTCGTCAACGCCCACGCCGGGGAGGGGAACAGCCTCACCTACGAGGAGCGGATGCAGGTGGTCGAGATCGTCGCCCAGACGGCCAAGCCGCGCGGCCTCCTCACGGTGGCGGGCGTCTCCCCCTATCCGGACACGACCGAGGGCGCCATCCGCGTCTCGCGCGACTCCCAGGAGCGGGGCGCCGACGCCTCCCTCATGATGGCCCCCAGCTGGTTCTCCTGGGGAATCGACGGCCCCATCGTGCGGCGCTTCTGCGAGGACATCCTCGAGGCCGTCGACCTTCCCATGCTCTTCTTCGTCATGGGCGCCTACTCCGGCGTGCGCTACACGACCGACATCGTGCGCGAGGTCGCCTCGATTCCGGGCGTGGCCGGGGTGAAGGACACCACCTGGACGACCGCCGGCTTCGAGAACAACCTCCACGCCGTGCGCGGCGGGGGGCGGGACGTCGCCGTCCTGACCGGGAACGACACCCTCCTCTTCTACAACTTCCTCGCCGGGGCGGACGGCACCCTCCTCATCTTCCACACCCTTTGCGCGGATCTCATCGTGGGGATGTTCGACGCCGTTCGGGAGGGGGAGATCGCCCGGGCGAAGGGGCTGCACGAGAAGGTGGACCGCCTCGCGCGCGTCCTCTTCGAGCCGCCCATGATCAACATGGTGCCCCGGATGAAGGCGGCCCTGCATCTTTCGGGGAAGCTGCCCTCGATGGCGGTGCGCGCCCCCCTGCAGGAGCCCAACGGCGGGACGCTGGGGCGCATCCGCGCGGCGCTCGAGTTCGCCGAGATCGAGGTGAAGGCCGGCTGAGCGTTCGCCCCTACTCGTTCAGCCTCCGGCGCGGAGGGGCATGACCCTATTCCGGAAGTTAGGAGACACAACTCCTTGATATTTTGGAGTTAAGGGGAAGTCCCCCAGTCCGGGGTTTGGATCGAAGTCGCGCGCTCCCAGAGATTGTGGTTTTGAAGCGGGCGCGGTTTCTGGCTATAAAGTGGATAATTCGGCCCCAATTTGACGTCCCTCCTTCTGGCGCCGGCGGGGGGAGATTCCCCCCCTTCGTTCGCAGAGCGCGGCGGAAAATCTTTCGGTTGACGGGAAACTTCGTGGGTTGCTACACTAAGGGCGAAACCCAGAAAAATATGCTCGTAGCGAAGGCCCTCTGGAGGGAGAATGCGCCGGAAGCGCCGCCTCGCTCCGAAGGGAGACCTTGAGGGGAAAGCCAGGAGAGGAAATCTCGGTGGCGGCTCTCGGGAGGGTGAAACGAAGGAAGCATCCCTCGAGAAAGGAGGTTTGACATGCACAGGTTGCTCAAATCAAGGACTTGTCTGTTGCTGAGCTTGTTCGTGATCGGAGCTTGGCTCTTCGTGGCTTTTTCTCCCGCCACAGGAGAGGCCCAAAGCCGGCCGAAGGGAGCGCCCGCCCAGCTCAAGGTCGGCTTCGTGGACTTTTTCTCGGGGGCGGCGGCCACCTTCGGCGGGCCCGGAAAGGCCACCACCGAGTGGCTGGTGGCAAAGTGGAACAAAGAGGGAGGCATCCGGGGCGTCCCCATCAAGGTCATCATCGTGGACGAGGGGGGAGGGCCCAAGAAGCAGGTCACCGAGCTTCGTCGCCTTGCGCTGGATGAAAAGGTGGATGCCGTCGTGGGCTACACCTCCAGCGGCAACTGCCTGGCCATCGCCCCGGTGGCCGAGGAGCTGAAGATCCTCACGGTCGTGCACATCTGCGGGACCCACCGGCTGACCGAGGACCGCAAGCTCAAGTACGTCTTCCGGACCTCGAACAACCAGGCGTCCGACAGCGTGACGCTGGCCCGCTACGCGCTGGCCCTCAAGCCGAACATGAAGACCATCGCCGGCGCCAACGAGGACTACGCCTGGGGCCGCGACTCCTGGGAAGCCTTCAAGCTCGCGATCAAGGCGCTCAAGCCCGACGTCAAGATAGTGGCGGAGCTGTGGACGCGGTTCCAGGCCGGCGAATACTCGGCCGAGATCTCCAAGCTGCTGGCGACGAAGCCCGATGTCATTCACAGCAGCTTCTGGGGCGGGGGCCTGATCACGTTCATCAAGCAGGCGAAACCGCGCGGCCTTTTCCGGCGGAGCCTCGTTGTCCTGAGCACCGGGGAGCAGGTTCTCCAGAACGTGGGCAAGGCCATGCCGGACGGCGTGGTCGCGGCGCCCCGGGCGACGGGAGGCTATTTCCTCGATCCCGACCCGGCGACCGACCCGATGCAGAAGGAGTTCGTGGAAGGAATATATAAGCTCAACAAGCGCTACCCCGATTATCCCGCCTACCGCACCTACCAGGCGTGGGCCGGCCTGCGGGCCGCCTACGAGAAGGCCATCGACAACACCGGCCGCTGGCCGACGACCGAGGAGGTCATCAAGGCCTTTGAGGGGTTGAGCTGGAAGGCGCCCGGCGGGACCATCACCATGCGGAAGGACCATCAGGCGGTCCACGGGGGGATGGTGGGCCTCACCAAGATGTCCAAGAAGTACGGCTTCGCGATCCTGGAGAAGCGGATACGGCACGAGGCGAAAGACATCACCCCGCCCTTCGGAATGAAATCTCTCGAATGGGCGGCGAGCATAAAACCATGAAGAAGTAGCGCACACCCTGCCCACCGGCGAGGGCGCGAGCGGGGCCGAGGGCTCCGCTCGCGCCCTCATGCCGCATCCTTTGGCCCGCGGCTGACAAAGAAAAGAGAGTTCAGGCGAGCATGGATACCAGTCTGCTTACCATTATCGTCTTCGACGGGCTGAACTACGCCGCCACCTTGTTTCTGATCTCGATCGGCCTGACCCTCGTTTACGGCGTTCTGCAGATCCTGAACATCTCCCACGGCGGCCTTTACGCGTTCGGCGCTTACCTGGCCACCTGGCTCACGATCCAGTATCTGGACATGGGGTTTCCCCCCATTTTGAGCTACTTCGCGCTCTTCCTCGGAGCGGTCGTCATCGGGCTCTTCTTCGGACCGCTCATCGAACGGTTGCTGCTGCGGCGAGTCTACGGCAGTGATATGCACATCCAGCTGCTCCTGACCTACTCCGTCCTCCTGATCCTGGACGACTTGATGAAGCTGATATGGGGGATGGAGCCCATTATCGTGAGCGAGCCCTACACCCTCATGGGGGAGTTCGAGGTGGGGGGGATCCCCTACCTCAACTACAACCTTTTTCTCATCGGGGTCGCGATCGTGTTCGGCGGCTCCCTGGTTTGGCTTGTCCGGGGCACCCGCTTCGGCAAGCTCGTGGTCTCGGTGATCAACGACCGCGAGATCAGCCTCGCCATGGGAATCAACGTCAACTTCATCTTCACCGTGGCCTTCACGCTGGGCGCCTTTTGCGCGGCCCTCGGCGGCGCCCTCATCGCGCCCACGATCGCGGTGGTCCCCGGATTCGCCCTCGAGGTGGTCGTCATGTCCTTCGCGGTCATCGCCATCGGGGGCATGGGGAGCCTGGAGGGGGCGGCCTTGGGATCGCTCATCATCGCCTTCGCGAGGGCGGCCTCCATCCATCTGTTCGCAGAGCTGGAGCTCGTGGTGATCTACCTGATCATGGTCGTCGTGCTCGCCTTCCGCCCCCAGGGGCTCTTAGGCGAGGTGGAGCTCAGGAGGATCTGACGTGGAATTCAAACGGCTGCCCCTCGTCGCTTTGGTCGGCGGGGCCGTACTCCTGGCGGCTCCCGCGCTGTTCCCGGGCTGGATCCTCTTCATCCTGACGAAGGCGCTGTTCATGTTCATCGCGGTGCAGGGCGTGGCCCTTTTCCTCCGGGGGGGGATGCTCACCTTCGGCCACGCTCTCTTCTACGGCACCGGCGCCTACGTTGTCGGCGTCAGCGCCAAATGGTTCGGCTTTCGGGAGCTTCTGGTGCTCGTGCCCGTGGGGTTGCTGGCGGGCGTGATCATGGCCGCCCTGGTCGGGCTCATCATGGCGAGATACCGGGGCGTTTTCTTCGCCATGCTCAACCTGGCCTTCTCGATGATCCTCTACGCCGCCCTGCTCAAGTTCTACTGGGTGACCGGCGGAACCGACGGCCTCGGAGCCGGGGTGGCCACCTTTCTCGGGATCCCGTTCCCGGGGAGCAGCTTCCGGTTCTACTACTTCTCGCTGGTGATCGCGGGCCTCGTCTCCTACGCGTGTCACCGCTTCCTGGCCCCCCCGGTCGGCTACTTCCTCAGGGCCCTGGGAGACAACGAGATCCGGATCGAGTACTCGGGAGAGTCCGTGAGGCGGGTGATCTACGTCACCTACGTCTTCGCCGGCGGGCTCGGTGCGGTTTCCGGCGTCCTGGCGGCCTTCACCATCGGCCACGTCGTGCCCGAGGATGCCTTCTGGATCCAGTCGGGCGAGTTCGTCTTCGTGGCCATCCTGGGAGGCTTCGAGAGCATTATCGGCCCGATGATGGGTGCGGTCGCCTTTGAGTTCATCCAGACCTACGCGTCGAAGTACTTCCCGTTGGCATGGCAGATGACGCTGGGCATCATCATGCTGGTAATTATCCTCTTCCAGCCCAGAGGGCTGTGGGGGATCTACGAGGCTCTGGCGCGCCGCTTCGGCGGCAGAAAATGGGGGCGGGTCACCGTTGACTGACACCGAACCGATCCTGCAGACGACCGATCTGACCCGGTATTTTGGGATGGTCCGGGCCGCCGACGGGATCAACGTCGAGGTGAGCCGGGGCGAGATGATGGGCATCGTCGGGGCCAACGGCTCCGGCAAGACCACCTTCTTGAACCTCATCACCGGCTATCTGACGCCCCAGCGCGGCCGCATCCTTTTTCTGGGCCGGGACTGCACAGGCCTCTCGCCGCGGCACATCATCAAATCGGGGCTGGCCCGCTCTTTCCAAATCCCCCAGATTTATACCGGTCTGAGCGTCCTGGAGAACGTGCTGCTGTCACTGTCGGCGCAGGCGGACAAGGGCGCCGATTTCTGGCATTCCTTGCACCAGGAAACGTGGGTGCGGGAGGCCAAGGACATCCTGGCGAGCTTCGGCTTGGAGTCCTACGCCGATCGGCCCGTTTCTGTGCTGCCCGAGGGCGGGCGGAAGCTCCTGGACATCGCCCTCTCCTTTGCCCTCAAGCCCCAGCTCCTCCTCATGGACGAACCCACCAGCGGGGTCAGCATCGAGGACAAGTTCCAGGTCATGGACACCCTCGTGTCGGTTCTGGAGGAGAGCAACATCACCACCATCTTCGTGGAGCACGACATGGAAGTGGTCCAGCGCTACGGCAAGCGGGTTCTCGTCTTCGACGATGGGCGGATCATTGCCGACGGACCGCCCCAAACCGTCCTGGCCGATCCGGATGTCCGGAAGGCCGTTCTCGGTCACGAATAGCCATGCTGAAGCTGGATGGGGTCCGGGTCGGGATCAAGGGGTTCGTCATCCTGCGGGGGGTGACCCTGGAGATCCCTGAGGGAGGTGTCATCGGTCTGGTGGGCCGAAACGGGGCGGGCAAGACGACCACCCTTCGGACCATCATGGGAATCCTCAGCGTCTTGGCGGGCAAGATCGAGTTCGACGGGAACGACCTCTCGCAGGTTCCGGGCCACCGGCGCGCCCACCTGGGCATCGGCTACATGCCCGAGGAGCGGCGGCTGATCGGCAGGCTGACGGTGGAGGACAATATCCTGATGCCGGCCTGGGCGACCCGCGACGAGGGCGGCGCCGAGCGGCTCTCCTATATTTACCGGCTGATGCCCGAGGTGCAGGAGATGGCCGGGCGCCGGGCCACCCAGTTGAGCGGCGGTCAGCAAAAGATGGTGGCCCTGGCCCGGGCCCTGATGAGCGGCAAGAAGCTGCTGTTGCTGGACGAGCCCTTTGAGGGCCTGTCCCCCGCCCTGGGGGACAAGCTCGCCCGGACCATCGAGGATTTGAAACGGGAAGGGCTCTCCGTTTTGATGGCCGAGTCCGACCTGAGGCGGGTTCAGTTTGCCGAGAAGATCTACACCATCGAACGCGGAGAGATCATCCGGGGGTCTGGGAGCTGAGGCTCTCCCCCCGCCCCCTTCTCCGCTCCCCAGCCTCCGGGAGCGCTCAACCCCTCACGCGCTGGATGAAGGCCGCCACCGCCTTCCCGATATCGTCCGGGGAGTCCTCCTGGGCGTAATGCCTCCCGTGCACCGTGATCTCGGTCTGGTTCGGCCACTTGCGGCAGAACTCGCGCGCGCTCCCCACCAGGGCGTGCCCCGAGTCGGTGTTGATGAAGAGCTTGGGGATATCGCTCGAGGAGAGGAATTTGCTGTACCGGTCCACCATCTCGAAGGTGTCGGCCGGGTCCTTGTCGAAGGGGATCTCGCAGGCCCACTGGAGGGTGACGCGGCGCGACTCGCCGGGCTCGAGGTAGGGGGCGCGGTAGACCGCCTTCTCCGCATCCGTGAGGTCTCGGATGATTCCCTTCTCGAACAGCATGGTCTCGATGAAAAAATTCTCCTGGAGCACCCTCTTCTCCCCCTCGGCCGTGCGGAAGGCCTTGAACACCTTGTCGCGGCCCTCGGGGAGATCCGCCCACACGCGGGGGCGGACCATGGCCTCCATGTAGGCGATTCCGGCGACCTGCTCCGGATGCCGGCAGGTCCGGTAGAAGCCCAGCGCGGCGCCCCAGTCGTGGACGACGAAGGTGACGTTCCGGGTGGCGCCGACGGCCTCGAGCCAGGCGTCGATGTATTCCACGTGCTCGCCGAAGCGGTAGGTCCCGCTCGGCATCTTGTCCGAGTCGCCGTGGCCGATGAGGTCGGGCGCGAGGCAGCGGCCGAGGCCCTCCAGGTGGGGGATGACGTTTCGCCACAAATAGGACGTCGTCGGGTTGCCGTGAATGAGGACGATGGGATCCCCGCTCCCGGCCTCGATGTAGGCCATCTCCGCGTCGCGCACCTTGAGGCGCTTCGTCTCGTAGGGGTTCTCCGCCGAAATTCCGCCGTTCGCCATGAAGTCGCCTCCGGAAGGGGTCCGCCGCAACGTATCGAGCCGTATTTTCTCCGCAGTCTACTATAATTCCCCGCGCGCTTCTCCGGTCCGGGCCCAAGGGCTCGCGCGCGCCCGCGAATTGCCGCCCCCCGCGGGGATGGGACATAATGGCGGCTCCCGGGTGGAGCGGGCGGGGCGGAGCCTCCCCCGCAGGCGTGGGCCGGGCCACCCGGCATCCCTCCGGCGGGGCCCTTCCTCTCCGGCGGGGCCCTTCCCCTCCGGCGGGGCCGGGGCGCTTGGGGCCCCTCCGGCCGGGGCGAAAGGAGCCGCCGTGGATTTCGCGCATCTTCTCGTCGAGCGGGACCCCCCCCTCACGCGCAT